>JACDGO010000248.1 GCA_013821585.1 Sphingomonadaceae bacterium | reverse complement strand
GACTGAAGGCGCTCGACAGCGTCGCCTATATCCGCTTCGCCAGCGTCTACAAGGACTTCGCCGAAGCGCGCGATTTCGAGGAATTCGCGGGCGCTGTGAAGGACGCGGGCGACCCGGCGCATCCACGATTGCCGATCGAGGACGGTGGCTGATCCTGTCATCGTGCTCGTGCGCCCGCAGCTTGCCGAGAATATCGGCAAGGCGGCGCGGGGGATGCTCAATTTCGGGTTGCGCGACTTGCGCCTGGTCGCGCCGCGCGATGGGTGGCCGAACCCCGATGCCGGACCGGCGGCGGCGGGCGCGGACGCGGTGCTGGCCGACGCGCGGTTGTTCGGAAGCGTCGCGGAAGCCGTCACGGATTGCGCGCATGTCTACGCAACCACCGTACGCAAGCGCGGCGTGGTCAAGCCCGTCGTCACGCCCGAGGAAGCGGCGGCGGCGATCCGCGCCGCGCCGGGACGATCGGCGATCCTGTTCGGGCCGGAACGCGCGGGGCTGGAGACCGGGGATATCGCGATCGCGCGCACGATCCTGACGGTGCCGATCAATCCCGCGTTCGGATCGCTCAACCTTGCGCAGGCCGTGATGGTCGTCGCCTATGAATGGTCTAAAAGCATCGATCTCGTGCAACCGCCGCGCACCGAGCTGCCGCCGCCCGCACTGCAGGCCGAACTTGACGGCATGCTCGCGCAGCTCGACGCGATGCTGGAGAACGCCGGGTTCTTCTACCCGCCCGACAAGGTTCCGGTGACGAAGAACATGCTTCGCACGCTGATGACGCGCCCTGGCTGGAGCGCGCAGGAAGTCCGGACGCTGCGCGGCGTGCTGTCGGCGCTTCAGACTCCCCGGCCGTCGAAGCGATCGAACTCATAGGCGATCGAGGCTTCGACGAGCGCGTCCCAGACCGCGGCTGCGGCTTCAGAGGGCCAGCCGCAGCTTTCCGCATTGGCGCGCGCGTTGGCGATCACCTGGCCCTTGCGCGCTTCGTCACGGACCTGCGCGCGTTCGGGCTTGATGCGCGCGGCGGCGTCCATGAAGGCGAAGCGCGTGCCGATCAGCGCGGCGAGGCCGCGGTCGATTTCATCGACGCCGGCGCGAACCTCGGCCATCGTCTTGCAGTCTTCGGGTTCGATCATGCGAGCGCCTCTAGCGGCCTCGCGCTTGACTTCAACCGAGGTTTCGCTATGCGCCCCCGCTTCGCGATTGACCCCGCACGTCCGGTGAAGCGGCGGTCCTGACCCCCAGCGGGCAACAGGCGGTTCCGGGCAACGAAGCAAACGCAATTGGAGATTACCGATGTCGAAGCGCCTCAGCGCCAAGCATAAGCTCGACCGCCGGATGGGCGAGAACATCTGGGGCCGCCCCAAATCGCCCGTCAACAAGCGCGAATACGGCCCCGGCCAGCACGGCCAGCGCCGCAAGGGCAAGGTTTCCGACTATGGCATTCAGCTTAAGGCCAAGCAGAAGCTGAAGGGCTATTACGGCGAAGTCACCGAAAAGCAGTTCAAGCGCTCCTACACCGACGCCGCCGCGATGAAGGGCGACACGTCGCAGAACCTGATCGGCCTGCTCGAGCGCCGCCTCGACGCGATCGTCTATCGCGCGAAGTTCGCGCCGACGATCTTCGCCGCGCGCCAGCTCGTTTCGCACGGCCACATCCGCGTCAACGGCGTAAAGTGCAACATCGCGTCGCGCCGCTGCGCGGCGGGCGATGAGATCACGCTGGGCGCGAAGGCGCAGGAAATGGCGCTGGTGATGGAAGCGCAGAGCCTCGCCGAGCGCGACATCCCCGAATATGTCGCGATCGACGGCGCCGCCAAGGCGACCTTTACGCGCGTGCCGACGCTCGACGAAGTGCCCTATCCGGTGAAGATGGAGCCGAACCTGGTCGTCGAATTCTACTCGCGCTAAATCAACGGGCGGGCGAGGCGAATGACCTCCCCGCCTTGTTTCTCAACCCACGCACGTGCCTTCGCGAGTTCGGGCGCGAGCGTCCGCGCAAGCCCGGCGCGCCGGGCGACGCGCGCATCGTTGTCGAACGCGACACCCGGATCTTTCGAATAGGTCGCGAACAGCGGCCCGGCGACAATCGCTTCAGCCTCGTCCGCGCGCATCGGCGCGCCGAAGTGCGCCGATGCGGCGGCGATCACCGGCGCGGGCGTAGCGAACAGCGCCTCGGCGTCGAGACTACGCATGTTCGGAAAGCGCGCTATCGCCTTTTCGAACGCGCGCATTTGCGCTAGCCACAGTGACGCGGCGCGTGTGGCGTCGTCATCCGCGGCGGCAAGATGCCCGGCGAGCTCCGCGGACACCCGGCCGAGCCAGGCGCGATGGTTGTCGCTCCGCAGGATCGCGAGAAGGTAATCATCGAGCGCATAGTGCAACAGGATCGCGGGCGCGCCCGGATCGAGCGCCATTAGTTCGGGCAGGATGAAGTTGACCGGCACGTTCGCCTTGACGATCGTCGGCGCATCCGCGCGGTAGCGTTTGCCGAGCATCGCCGCAGCAAGCGCGAGCCGCTCCGCGTCGTAGCCGACCCCGAGCTGGCGCAGCGCCAGCGGCTCGCGCAGCACCAGCGGCCCGTCTTCGCGGTCGAGCGCGCGCGCGAGCAGTGTCGATCCGCAATGCGCGACGTGAAAAATCCAGCCGGTGGGTCGCGGCGTGCGCGGCGGGAGCGCGGCGACGGGCACCCGCATCGTCCCCGACCGGCGGGGGAGATGCGCGCATCGAGGAAGATCGAGCGCGCATAGGCGGCACGGTCCATCGGCACGAAGATCGCATCCCCACCTTCGAACGCGTGAAGAAAATGGCCGGGCGAAACATTGAGGTCGTCGAGCGTCATCGCGGGCATGGCCTATAGCGGCGCACCGAGGCGGCGGCTATGCGCGGAACCCTCATGGCTAACATCCATTTGCCCGCGCCGGGCCGGCCCTATGTCCTGATCGAAGCGGACGGCGAACGCGCGGCGGGCGACATCGCGGACGATACGGTCGTCGCGCTCTACAAGACGCACGGCGCATTGTTGCTGCGCGGCTTCGGGGGCGGGCTCGACGAATTCCGCGCGTTCACCGCACGCTTCTGCGCGACCTCGGTCTTCAACGAAAGTCCCGGTCGCGATCCGATCGACGACGCGCGCAATATCCACAGCGTCAACCGGGGCATGGATCCCTTCCCGCTCCATCCGGAACTATCGCGCGAGCCGTGGAAGCCCGACGTGTGTTTCTTCTGCTGCTTCAACCCGCCCCGCGCGCAGGGCGAGACGACGATTTGCGACGGCGTCGAGATCGTCCGCCACATGCTTCCCGAGGTCCGCGCTGGCCTCGAAGGGCGCAGGCTGTTCTACGTGCAGCCGACCTGGCCCGCGCTGCTCGATTTCTGGCTCGGCACGCCGGCGCCGACCGATGCGCAGCTCGCGGCACCGCCGCCCCTATGCCCATACAGCTTTCAGCGCTTGGGCGGGCAGATCGCCAGGGTGTTTTCCCGGCCCGCGCTGCACCGGCCGATGTTCAACGACGCGCCCGCGTTCGGCAACTTCCTGCTTTTTTCCCGCTTCTACAATGGCGTGCCCGACTTCCCGGTCCTCGACGACGCGCGACCCGTTCCCGAACCCTGGCTGCAGTCGGTCAAGGCGACCGGCGACCGCCTGAGCGCGGCAATCGCCTGGGAGGGCGGCGACCTGCTGATGCTTGACAACACCCGCTTCATGCACGGCCGCGCCGCGATCGTCGACGCCGACGAGCGCCTGATCGCCTCCTATTTCGGCTATCTGCGCTTCGCGCTTCCGAATTCGGAGGAATCGGCCGACCCGCCGTGGCGCCGCACCGACTTCCGGCCGCCAATGCGCACCCCTGCCGTTCTTATTTGATCCCCATCGAGGTGCGCAGGAAGGCGTCCGACTGACGGAGCATGTCGGCGCGCACGGCGGAGTCCGGCAGGCCATGGTCGATCGCCGGATAGGTCACGAGGCGAACCGACTTGCCCGCCCCGCGCAGCTTACCTTCCATCAGACGTGATTCGCCGACTGCTACGTTGCCGTCGGTGTCGCCGTGAAACATCAGCACCGGTGCCTGGAACAGACCGGCATGCCGCGCGGGCGAACCCGCTTCCACTACGTCCGAACCGCTGCCGACGAACGCGCGAGCGATGAACTTGTCGTAGCGGTCGCCATATTGCGCCTTCAACGCGTCGAGATCGGTCACCGGCGCGATCGCGACCACCGCCTTGAACAGTTTTGGGTCGACGACGTTCGACTGAAGCGCCGCATAACCTCCGTACGACCAGCCGATAATCGCGAGCTTCGACGGGTCGGCGATTCCCTGGCTAACCAGCCATTTGCCGCTATCGACGATATCGCCGATCGCAACCCGCCAGCTCTTGAAGCCCTTGTCTTGGAACCAGCTGTCGCCATAGCCCGACG
>JACDGO010000247.1 GCA_013821585.1 Sphingomonadaceae bacterium | reverse complement strand
CGGTCGCCATCGCCGCCCATCCGGCGCGTGCCGCCGAAGCCGCGCCCGCCGCCGCCCCGTCGGCCGGCGACGATCAGGGCATCGCCGAGGGCAGCACGATCGTCGTCACCGCGACCAAGGCGAACGAGCTCGCACCGGTCACCGCCTCGCTCGACGCGACGCAGCCGCAGGCGATCGTCTCGCGCTCGTTCATCCAGGATTCGCTGCCGACCGCGGCCGATTTCAACCAGATCGCGCTGATCGCGCCGTCGGTGTCGAACTTCGGCGCGAACAACGGCGTCGGCCTGTCCGAATCGAAGGCGCAGATCAGGGGCTTTCAGGACGGCGAATACAACATCACCTATGACGGCATTCCGTTCGGCGACCAGAACGACCCGACCCACCATTCGAACACCTTCTTCCCGTCGAACACGATCGAGACCTTGGTGGTCGATCGCGGCCCCGGCAACGCCAGCCAGCTCGGCCAGGCAACCTTCGGCGGCAACATCAACCTGTTCAGCGGCGAGGCGCGCGACGCCGAGAGCGTCGAGCTGCTCGGCTCCTACGGCAGCTTCAACACCTATGTCGGCCAGGCGATCCTGCAAAGCGGGGCGATCGACGCGCTCGGCGGCACGCGCTTCGTCGTAAGCGCGCAATACATCAACTCGGACGGCGCGCTGTCCTACGAGAAATACAAGCAGCTCAACTTCTACGCCAAGGCGGTCATCCCGCTCGGGTCCGACGCCACGCTGTCGTTGATCGCGACCGCCAACCGCAACATCTTCAACCAGCCCGACACCGACGGCGCGTCGCTTGCGCAGGTCGCACAGTTCGGCAAGCATTATTCGCTGTCGAACGACCCGCGCACCCAGAATTATTTCGGCTACAACACGACGCGCAAGACGACCGATTTCTACATCGCCCGCTTCGACGCGACGATCGCGCCGGGCAGCACCGTCACCAACAGCGCCTACACCTATAAATACGATAACGAGACGCTGTCGGGCCTCGACGTCACTGGCAACACGCCCAATCTCGTCACGCTCGCCGACGGCAAGACCAAGGTGTTCGGCGTTCCCGGCTACACCAAGTCGAACAAGTACCGCGTCTATGGCGACATCCTGAAAGTGCGCGCCGATTTCGGCTTCGGCGCGCTGACTGTCGGCGCACAGATCGAGCGCAGCGACACCTTCCGCCAGCAGACCGACGTGACTCTGTTCCCGCTGTCGCTCGACTACCGGGAAAAGGCCGTCACCGCGCCGCCTACCGGTCTGACGCCGGGCGTGAAGACGCCGCAATATGTCCGCTTCGTGCAGGACAGCTCGGTCAATCATACCGAAGAGTTCGCCGAGCTCGAGCTGCGCCCGTTCGACGGGCTGAAGATCACGCCGGGGATCAAGCACGTCGACTACAACCGCCGCATCGACGCGCTGTTCAACCAGACGACGCGCTATGCCCAGCGGCTCAGCAAGACCTACACCGCGACGCTGCCGTTCCTGACCGTCAATTACCAGGCGACCGGCAATGTCGCGGTCTATGGCCAATATGCGCGCGGTTTCCTCGCGCCGCCGCTCAGCCAGCTTTATGTCGCGCGGCCCGACCTCTCGACCGTCGATCCGCAGCGATCGACCAATTATCAGGCCGGCGCGGTCTATCACGGATCGCATCTGAGCCTCGACGCCGACGTCTATGTGATCAATTTCACCAACAAGTTCGCGAGCTTCGTATCGCCCGTGCCGGGCGAGGGAACGATCTTCACCAACATCGGCGGCGCGCTCTACAAGGGCGTCGAGGGTCAGGCGACCTACGCCTTCTCGAACGGTCTCGCGATCTTCGCCAACGCCTCGCGCAACTACGCCAAGACCAAGGGCGCGGTGCACACCCAGGTCGCGCACGCGCCCTTCTTCACGGCGGCGGCGGGGGTGATCTATCGCGACGGGCCGATCCGCTTCTCGCTCATCGACAAATACACGGGGCAGCAATTCGCGGCGGCGGGCGAACCCGCCGCCTATCGTATCCGGCCGTACAACGACGCGATCGTCTCGGCGAGCTACGACTTCGGCATCGTCCGCGCGGGGATCAAGGTGAGCGACCTGTTCGACTCGACGCGCATCGTCAACATTTCGCCGGGCGCGACCGTCCCCGCCGACCAGTATTTCTTCCAGCCCGGCCGCCAGATAACCGGCGAGGTGACGGTCAAGTTCTAAGTTTTTTCTCCTTTGTCGCATCCGGAGAGCTCGGTGAGGCGAATGCGACCGCCGCCGCGTTATTACGGCCAGGCGTGATGGCGAAGGACGCGATCCTTGAATGACCAAAGGTCTGCCGCTGCCTATCGAAGGCGCGATCGACTGTGAGATGGCCCGCGCTTGTTGTGTCCGCCGCTTTCATGGCTTCGAGCCCGGCGCGCGCCGAGCCGCGCATCGAAGCCGCGTTCGTGGTGTTGGGCGACGAGGGGATCACCACCGCGCGAGCGGTCGTTGACGGCAGCGTATGCCCCCCGGATCGACATCGACGGTGTCACCCTGCCCATGCGAATTAGAGCGGTGGCCGCCGTCTTGGGCCAGCGGCCGACGCTCTCGTCCCGCGCGAACTCCAAACCCTCGTCATTCCCCGTGCTTACATGCGAGAGCGATATTCCCGCTCGCGCCCGGCATGTGAGCATAGCCGAGCGTCCGCTCGCTTTGCCGGCGCGTCATATCCGACGGATCGTCGTGATTGGCGATACAGGCTGCCGCCTCAAGGCCAGCGAAAAAGCGTATCAGGCTTGCAACGACCCCGCCCGATATCCGTTCGCGCGAATCGCGGCGCTCGCGGCTTCGTGGCGTCCGCAACTCGTCGTGCATGTCGGAGACTATCTTTATCGCGAGAACCCCTGCGCGGACGGTAACGATGCCTGCGCAGGATCGCCGTGGGGCTATGGGTGGGATGCGTGGAATGCGGACCTGTTCGCGCCAGGCGCGCCGCTTTTCGCGGCCGCTCCTTGGGTCGTCGTGCGCGGCAACCATGAAAATTGCGCTCGCGCGGGCCAGGGCTGGTGGCGCTTGCTCGATCCGCGACCCCTCGAGCCTCGTCGTGATTGCAACGACGCGGACGATGATGGTGTCGGCGATGCGAGTCGGCCCTATGCCGTTCCGCTCGGCGATGGCGCGCAGATCATTGTCGCCGACCTCGCGAACGCGGGCGACAAGCCGACGCCGGCCAGCGATCCGCGTTTTGGTCCGTTCGAGGCCTCTTATCTGGAGATAAGGCGTCTCGCCCAAACAGGCGCATATACGTTCATTGCGACCCACAAGCCGATCTTCGGGCTGGCGGCTACGGAAACGGACGGCGATGTGACGCTGCATCCGGCGACGGCGGGAATCACGTCCGTATTCGAGACCCTCGATCCGGACATTCTACCCAAGACAATCGATGTCGTCCTTTCCGGCCACGTCCATCTTTGGGAACAGGTCAGTTTTCCAGCCCGCTACCCGACCCAGTTCATCACCGGCTTTTCAGGCACCGAGGAAGACGTGGTTTCCCTTCCGGCCGAGCTTCCTCCGGGCCTTTCACTCGCTCCGGGTGAATCGCCCGACGGGTTCAGCTCGTGGGTCGGCGGCTTCGGCTACATGACGCTCGAGCGACGCGGGCAGAAAAGCTGGAGCGCCAAGGTGTGGAATATTTCCGGTCGCGTGGTCGATCGCTGCTTCATTCATCAACGGCGCTCGCGATGCCATCAAAGGCGCGTCGGACGCTAGACGGCGAGCGCCGCGCGGCTTTCTCGCCGGCGGACGCTGAGGATGGCCGTCGGGATGGGAAACGGCGCGTGACGGAGCGCGCGGCGCCGCCTTCTCGCTTCGAGAACTGGAAGCTGCATAACTATCTGAGAAGTAAGCAAAAAATGCCCTATTATAAATCTGTGAACGATCTGTGAAAAAGATGATTTGCTTAGGGGTTCAAGGCGACGCCGTAGACCACGCGCCCCATGCGGGCGCGATCAAGACGATGTGGAGCAGGAGGCGGCGTCCGTGGGGCGCTGAGCACGGCTTTAACGTTATCGGCGCCAGCCGGGACAGTTGAGCGACGGCGTGCGGCCCTACAGCTCTCATTGTCTCGAACACAGTCCGGACGGCAACATCGCCGGCGTTTCGCGATGGCCGTCGCTACCATTGCGCTTTGTCGGCATTATGCGATTACCTTAGGCGTCAATGTATAGAGGTGTCGCGTTGCGTCAGGGGGTGCAAATCGCTGGCTGCTGTCTTGGCAGCGGCATTTCCCGAAAACGGGTCGCCAGCCTCTTATCGTTAGCGCTCTTGGTATCGTCCCACGTGGTTTGGGCGCACCAATCAGCGCGCGTGCCTCCTGCCGCCACTCAGACAGACGAACCGTTCGATGCTGCGCTTCCACCGCTGGACGCCACTGTTGCGCCGCCGAGCGATCAGCCAGTCTCGGTTGCTGTACCGCCG
>JACDGO010000246.1 GCA_013821585.1 Sphingomonadaceae bacterium | reverse complement strand
CAGCGCACGGGCGGTCGGGTTCCACATGATGTCTTCCAGGTCTGGTCTCGCAACCGCCCCGGAATCACATCGAAACCCGATCGTCCACCGTTACACTACCGTTCTGACACAGCCTCTGAGGTAATCGACTCAGCCGCGAGGAAAGCTTTTCCACTGCGCCGTTCCAGCCTTGCCGATGGCTCGCGACCGACGCGGCGTTGCGCAGGCCCTCATGAATCAGCGTCAACGTCGCACCTCTTCCCCTTGGGCGCACTTGGAGCTCCACGCGCGACGTCGCGCCTTGCTCTTCAGCTACCCCGCCCTGCGTCCACCGCCAGCTCATCACGATTCGTTCCGGTGGATCGACCTCAATGAACTCGCCCGCGCATTCGTGCTCCGAGCCGTCCACGGCGCCAAAACGCACGCGGAAGCTGCCTCCGACCCGGACATCCGCTTCGGCGGAGAGGACCGGAAGCTGGTCTGGGCCCCACCAAGCGGTTAGCCCCTCGGCGGTGGACAAGAGATCGAACACCGTGGACGGGCCTGCTCGGATTTCACGCACGAGGGTAACGCTTTTCATGATCGCCCTCGCGCTTTCGGGGGCGACTTGCGTTCGGACGACCTTTTCGCGTCCTCGCGCGCTTCAGCGATCTCGGTCAGTCGATCGAGGCTCTGCGTCCAGAACCCCTCATAGCGGGTGAGCCAATCCGCTGCTTCTTTCAGCGGATCAGGGGTTAGCCGGACTCTCACCGTGCGGCCCCGTTTTTCGCGTTCCACCAGCCCGGCTTGGGTGAGCACGTTCAGATGTTTGAGAACGGTTGGAAGCTTAATCGGCAGGTGGCGAGCCAGTTCAGTCACGGTGACTTCTTGCCCGCGTACGAGTTGGTTCAGGATCGTTCGGCGCGTCGGCTCGGACAGCGCTGCGAAAGTGCGGTCCAAAGCAAAGCACGAATAGTTCTCCATCTAGCAAACTATTTCCGTGTGAGAGCCGGTTGTCAACAAGCACACGCAACCTGCGCGGCTAGTGCGGCGGCCGCGAGACGTTTTTTTCGCGACGCTTGCTTCCTTTTCGTGCCCGGGCGTTTAGGCAGGAAGCGTGGCGAGGAGCCGGCGATGCGCAATGGCCCGAGGGACAAGCCGACGATCAAGCCTTACGCGGGCCCGGCGGGCGGTTACGGATCGCTACGCTCGGTGGGCGAAATCCTGTTGCGCGAAGGCGTGCCGCTGCACGGCCCCGCGACGCTCGACCACCAGAACAAGCCCGACGGCTATATGTGCGTCAGCTGCGCCTGGGCCAAGCCGGCCAAGCCAAAGCCGTTCGAATATTGCGAGAACGGCGCGAAGGCGACGGCGTGGGAAATCACCGGAAAACGGGTCGACCCGCATTTCTTCGAGAAGCACCGGCTCGGCGAGCTGGAACAATGGCTCGACTATGATCTGGAGGAGGCCGGGCGGCTGACGCGCCCGATGCGCTGGGATACGGCGTCGGACAAATATGTCGAAGTGTCGTGGAACAGCGCGTTCGAGGAGATCGGGCGCGAGCTCCGCGCGCTTGGGCGCGACCCCGACCAGACGGTGTTCTACGCCAGCGGGCGCGCCTCGCTCGAAACCAGCTACATGTGGCAGCTGCTCGCACGGATGTACGGGACCAACAACCTCCCCGACAGCTCGAACATGTGCCACGAATCGACGTCGGTGGCGCTGCCGCAGAGCATCGGCGTGTCGGTCGGCACGGTGACGATTCAGGATTTCGAGCAGGTCGACCTGATCCTCTATATCGCGCACAATCCGGGCACGTCGGCGCCGCGCATCCTCCACCAGCTCCAGGACGCGGTGAAGCGCGGAGCCAGGATCATCGGTTTCAACCCGTTGCGCGAGCGCGGGCTCGAGCGCTTCACCAACCCCCAAGCGCCGGGCGAGATGGCGACGCGCAAGGAGACGCGCATCGCCGAAGTCATTCATCAGGTCAGGAACGGCGGCGACATCGCCGCGCTGACCGGAGTGTGCAAGGCGCTGATCGCCGCCGACGACGCGGCGCGCGTGCACGGCGAGGCCGGGCCGACAGATCGCGGCGCGATCATGACGGCGACTCACGACGACGGCGGCTTCTCGGTCAAGGCCGCGGCGGCGGGGGCCAGAAACCGCCGGGTTCTCGATCACGATTTCATCGCCGCGCACACCAGCGGCTTCGATGCGTTCGCCGACCATTGCCGCGCCGCCGACTGGGACGAACTCGAACGCGTCTCGGGGCTTTCGCGAAAGGCGCTGGAAAGCGTTGCCGACGCCTATGCCAAGGCGGACAAGGTGATGGCGATCTATGGCATGGGGCTGACCCAGCATGTCGCCGGCGTCGAGAACATCCACATGGTTACCAACCTGCTGCTGTTGCGCGGCAACATCGGCAAACCCGGCGCGGGCGTTTGCGCGGTGCGTGGCCATTCGAACGTTCAGGGCCAGCGCACGGTCGGCATCACCGAAAAGCCCGAGCTCGCGCCGCTTGACAGGCTCAAGGAGCAATATGGCTTCGAGCCGCCGCGCCACGAAGGCTATACGACGGTCAAGGCGTGCGAGGCGATGATCGCCGGCAAGGTCAGGGCGTTCGTCGCGTTGGGCGGCAATTTCATGCGCGCCGCGCCAGAGGCGGAGAAGGTCGAGGCGGCGTGGCGCAAGCTGCGGCTGACCGTGGCGATCGCGACCAAGCTCAACCGCAGTCACGTCGTTCATGGCGAGGTCGCCTATTTGCTGCCTTGCCTCGGCCGGATCGAGATCGACGAGCAGGCAACGGGGCCGCAGGCGGTGTCGATGGAGTCCAGTCTTGCGCACTTCCACGGCTCGCGCGGCCATGTGAAGCCGGCGTCCCAACATCTGCGTTCCGAACCGGCGATCGTGGCCGGGATCGCCAAGGCGACGCTTGACGCCAATCCCAAGGTTCCATGGGATGCCTGGGTGGGCGACTACGCGCGCGTCCGCGACGCGATCGAGTCGACCTATCCGGCGACCTTTTCGCGCTTCAATGCACGTCTGTTCGAGCCCGGCGGCGTCGCCCGTCCGCTCGCCGCGCGCGAGCGCAAATGGAACACGCGCTCGGGCAAGGCGAATTTCATCGTCCCGACCCAGTTGTTCGCGGGGATGGAGTCGAGCTTCGGGCAGGAAGGCGTGCTGCAGCTCACGACGCTGAGGAGCAACGACCAGTTCAACACCACCGTCTATGGCTACAACGACCGCTTTCGCGGGGTGAAAGGCACGCGCATGGTGGTGTTCATGAACGCCGCCGACATCGAGCGGATGGGATTCGTCGCTGACGAGTTCGTGGACCTGACGACCGCGCTTGACGACGGGGTCGAGCGCGTGGTGCCGGGCCTCCGGATCGTCGCGTACGACATTCCCGAAGGGTGCTGCGGCGCGTATTTCCCTGAAGCAAACCCGCTGGTGCCGCTCTCGCATCACGACAGCCAGGCGCATACGCCGGCCTACAAAGCGATCCCGGTCCGGATCGTGCGCTCGACAATGCAGAAGCGCACGATTCCGGCATAAACCCACGCAGGTGTCACCCCGGCAGCGAAAGCGGACGGGCGTGATAGGTCTGGAGCCAGTTCGCCAGATCCTCTGTCAACAGGCCGGTCGCGCGGCGGACGCGGCGCTTCAATGTGTCGAAGCCGGGATCGTCCTCGTCGATCACCTTGCGCAGCACCGAGAGGTGATGGCTCAGCCCCTCGCTGCGCTCGGCGATACCGGCGAAATCGCCCTGCATCCGGATGCCGTAAATCGCCGCGCCGATCGCCGGAAGCGCGGCGCTCGCGATTGTCGCCGCGATCACCAGCTGATGCGCGAGCTGGTCGAACGCGCTGGCCCGCGCCATGCGAAGCAGCGCCTCGAACAAGAGGAAGCCGACGCAGATCAGCGCCGTCATCGCGAACAGCGCGGTGCCGAGGCTGTGCAGCCGGTGCTCGAGCCGGTGCATGCGGCGCGCGTCGGCCGAGAGATAGGCGATCTGGTCGTCGACGAGCGCGGTCAGCGCGTCGCGGACGCATCGCAGATAGGCGTCATCGACGCGCGCGGAAGGGAGCCCGAGCTCACGCGCGGTCGCGCGCGCATACCAGTCGACCCAGCCGGGCTCGGCCGCCGAGCCCCCGCGCAGATCGAGTTCGCCGAGCTGCGCCGCGACCATCAGGCACCGCAGCCGCTCGGCGAGCTGGCGGTTGTCGAGCCAGCGGCGGTGCCAGCCCGCGCGGTTGCCCGCGCGCGTCAGGATCAGGATCGTCGCGATCGTGCCGAGCTCGAGCACGATCAGCACCGGCTTGAAGCTCGCGGGGAGCGCGAGCCCGAGCAGCGACAGCACGACCGCGAACGCGGCAAGCGCGAAGTTCGTCACATAGCCGCTGCGAAACAGCTGCGCGACCTGGGTCGCGGCGGCGGCGGCGCGCGCGAAGCGCGGCGCGAGCACCGAACGCAGC
>JACDGO010000245.1 GCA_013821585.1 Sphingomonadaceae bacterium | reverse complement strand
GTCGGGGGTGGTGACGATCAGGTCGGCGATGTGCTGGCCGGCCTTGATCGGCGCCTTGACCGGGCCGTCGTAAACGACCTTGACCTGCATCGCCGCCGAAGCGCCGCCGGGAAGCGTGACGGCGAGGTCACGCGGCGCGACGAGGCCGACCTCGCTCGCGTCGCCGCGCTGGACTTCGGCAGTCTCGACGCGCTTGCCCTTGGCGAACAGCGGCTTCGCGGCCCACGCGCGGAAGCCCCAGTCCATGAACCTGACCGATTCGGAGATGCGCTGATTGAAGCTGGTCAATCCGGAAACGACCATGACGAGGCGGCGGTTGCCCTGTTGCGCCGACCCCGTGAAGCCATAGCCGGCCTCGTCGGTGTGCCCTGTCTTCAACCCGTCGGCCCCCGCGACGCGGCCGAGCAGCGGATCGCGGTTCGCCTGGGTGATGTCGGTTCCCGAACCGAGCGTCTTGCCCCAGGTGAATTCGCGCAAGCTATAGAACTTCTTATACAATTGCGGATGGTCCTCGATCGTCGCCTTCGCCAGCGTCGCGAGATCGCGCGCGGTGACGAAAGTGCGCCCCTCGTCGGGCCAGCCGTTAGAATTGCCGAAATGCGAGTTGGAAAGGCCGAGCCGCATCCCCTGCTCATTCATCCGCGCGACGAACGCGTCCTCGGTGCCCGCGATCCCTTCGGCGAGCACCACGCAGGCGTCGTTGCCCGAAAGCGTGACGATGCCTTTCAGCAGATTTTCGACGCTCACGCTCTCACCGGGCGCGAGGAACATCGTCGAACCCGCTGCCGCTCCGTGCCATTTCGCCCAGGTCTCGGGACGCACGGTGAACTGATGGTTGAGCTTCAGCTCGCCCTTCCTGATCATGTCGAACGCGACATAGACCGTCATCATCTTCGCCATCGACGCGGGTGGCATGCGCCGGTCGGCGTCCTTCTGGTAAATCACCGCGCCCGACGACAGATCGACCATATAGGCGATCGGCGCGGGCGTCTCGAACGGGGGCGCGGCTGCGGTCGCGGGCAACGCGGCGAGGACGGCGACCAAGGTGGCGGAAAACAATTTCATGCGTGCGGGACTCTATCGAACGACGATGGCGCCCGGATAGCCGCTCGCCGTCACGCGCGCCAGCGCGCCGTTGACCTGGCGCGCGCCCGTCAGCGGCCCGATGCGGACGCGGAACAGCCCCTGGGCCTCGTCGACGAACGCGCCGAAGCGCGCCGCGAGCGCGTCCGCCCGGCGATGTGATTCGAAGGTGGCGAGCTGGACGAAATACGGTCCTTCGCCGATCGCCGCGGGACGCACTTCAGGTAACGGCGTCCAGCCCGACCCTGCGCGCAGCGAAGTCATCGAAGCGCTCCGCTCCGGATCGCCGTGTTCGATCGCGCGGACGCGGACCAGCCGTTCGCCGTGCCCGCTCATCCCCAGCCGCCGCGCCGCGGCCGCCGACAGGTCGATGATCCGCGTCGAATAATAAGGGCCGCGGTCGTTGATCCGTACACGCACGCTGCGCCCCGAATCGAGCGAGGTCACTTCGGCCCAGCTTCCGAGCGGCAACGTCCGGTGCGCGGCGGTCATCGCTTCGGGATCGAAGCGCTCGCCGTTCGCGGTGCGGCTGCCGCGCAGTTCCGCGCCATACCAGCTCGCCGGGCCGGTCGTCTCGTAGGGCGCGGCCGCGACGAGGAACGGCAAGAGGAGACTAGCGCGCCACCGCATCCGCGAGCAGCCCGACCGACAATGCGTAGAAATTCGAGCAGTTGTAATCGAGAATCACGCGGTAATTGCCCGTCAAGAGGTAAGCGGTTGCACCGGGACCGTCGGGCTCGAGCAGGCTCGCCATCGCCGTGTCGGGCAAGGACCGGCCGAGCGGCGTTACGCCGAGCGCACGCCATTCGGCCATCGTCATCCAGCGGCTGTGGCGGTCGTGGACGCGCGGACAACGTGGGGAAACGGTGCGGTTGCGGATTGCGCTGCGGTCGAGATCGGCGGGAACGCTCACCGCGACGCCCCACGGCTGGTTCGCGCGCCACCCGGCGTTGACGAAATAATTGGCGATCGAGGCGAGCGCATCGGCCTCGCTTCCCCAGATATCGGCGCGCCCGTCGCCGTCGCCGTCTCGCGCCAGGCGCAAATACATCGAGGGGAGGAATTGCGGATAGCCGGTTGCGCCCGCCCAGCTGCCGACGATCCGCTCGCGCGGAAATCCCCGGTCGATGATCTTGAGCGAATCGACGAACTCCTGCGCGAACAGCGCGCGCCGACGCCCTTCATAGGCGAGGCTGGCGAGCGAGCGCGGCAGATCGAAATCGCCGGTGAACGATCCATAGTTCGTCTCGTTGCCCCAGATCGACACCATGATCGATTCGGGCACGCCGGTCCGCGCCTCGACGCGCGACAGGAGGCCGCGCAAGTTCATATATTTGGCGCGGCCGCGCGCGATCCGCGCGGAATCGACATGGGCGGCGCGATAGGGCGCGAAGGCGGGAATCGCGAAGGCGGGCGCGTTCGGATTGCCGCCCGGCTGCGCGCGGTCGAGCTCAACGACACGCGGATTGTAACTGAGCGTCGGGATCACCGCGTCGACGGTCGCGCGGCTCACGCCCTGCGCGATCGCCTGCTGGCCGAGCTGAACGGCATAGGCCTCGAAACTCGCGTCTTCCTGCGCGATCGCCCGCCCGCCGCCGAGCCCGCTCAACGGGGCGACAAGCGCGATCAGCGCGGCGCACAGGAACGGCCCCCTCATGCGCGCGAGAGTGACACACGGCGAGGCCCGCGTGAATCCCCTTTCGTCGCGCGTTGGCCACGATTAAGCGATCCGCGCGGGAGAGGTGGCCGAGCGGTTTAAGGCACCGGTCTTGAAAACCGGCGACGGGGCAACCCGTCCGTGGGTTCGAATCCCACCCTCTCCGCCAACCTCTAGCGCAGCGCCTCCGCCGAAAGCGCGGCGCAGTTCGCGGGCGGGACCGGCAGGCCGCGCCCTTGGTCGCCCCTCGTGCGCAAGCTTCCCAGGAAGCTGCCGATCTTGCCGAACAGCCCGTGCTTGCGCGGCGCCTCGCCTTGCGCGTTGGTGAGCGTCACGGCGGGCGCGGACAGCGTGCCGCCGACATGAAGTTTGGCCGCGAGCTGGATCAGGTCGGGATGTTTCGAACGCCCGGTCAGCGCGAGCGCGATCGTTTCATCCGAGAGCGAGATCGCGCCCGTTCCGTCGGCGCGGCCGACCGGCGTGTCGAGCAGCAGCGGCGCCGGCGTCATCCGCCCGCCTTGCGCGGAGAAGCGCGTGATCAGGCAATTCACGTCGACGCGCGCGCTCGAAGTGCCGCCGATGAGCTGTCCGATCGAGTCGAGCAGGTCGCCGCTCGCGAACACCGCGAGCTTCTTGCGCATCGATCCGCCGCGCATGACGAGCGCGACGCGCCCGGTTGAGCGGCCGATCGCCGTCCGGACGTCGCGGCCGGCCCCGTTCAGGACGATGCGCGCCTCGACCGGCCCGTCGATGTCGTCGCTGTTGCCCATCAGATCGCCGAGCCGCGTGCCGCGTTCGCGCAAATCGAGCGTCAGCTTGGGATCGCCCGCGCGGTGGTCGACGCGAATGCTTCCGGAAAGAACGCCGCGGCTGAGCTGGATCGCCACCGGCGACAGCGTCAGCAAGCGATGGTCCATCGTCAGGGTGCCGCGAAAGCCTTTGAAAAGGCTGGTGTGGTCCATCAGCAGCTCGCTCACGGAGATGCGTAGCGTCCCGTCGAGCCGCCCAAGCTTTTCGAAATGGATTTGCGTGTCCGGGAAAACGCGCGCGCCCATCGCGCGACGCTTCGCCGCGCCGCGCGCGAGGCCTGCGTCAGAAGACAGGCTATCGAAGTCGAACCGCCCCGCGTTCAGCCATCCGTCGAGGATCGTACGCCCCTCGCGCTTCTTGACGAGAACGGCGCCCGTCAGGTCGGAGCGCCCGATCGTCCCCGCGATCGACTTGACGTTCCAGTCGGGCCGGTCGCGGCGCACCGCCGCCTTCAATGCGAAGTCCTGCGTTGCGGGCAGCCCCGCCTCGATCACATCGTCGAGATAGGCGATGTCCGTCCCGTGTGCGGTCATGACGGCGTCGAGGCCGTTGACGTCGAACGCGTGGTCCATGCGACCGCTGGCATCGAGCGTCAGCAGCGGCGAGGCGAGCGACAGGCGGAACGGATAGGGCGCGTCAGGATCGGTGTTGTCGAGCGCGCCGCTCCACGCCGAAAAGCGCATCGGCAACCCGCGGTGGGTGCCCGGCCCCCGGATCACGACGCCTCGCGCCGGATCGGCCGACAGCGCGACGTTGAGAGTCATGTGTCGCTTGTCGTCCCTGAGCGTCAGGCGGCCGCCGGAGATCGTCAGATGCGCAATCCGCGTCGGTTTCGACTTGCCCTTGTCGCCGCGCCCTTCCCAGTTCGCGCGGCCGTTCGCGTCG
>JACDGO010000244.1 GCA_013821585.1 Sphingomonadaceae bacterium | reverse complement strand
GGACCCGCAGATCGGATGCAGCACGCCCGTCGCGGCGGCGAGTTCGGGCTCGGCGTCGAAAGCGCCGCGC
Organism: Sphingomonadaceae bacterium; assembly: GCA_013821585.1. Taxonomy (GTDB): domain Bacteria; phylum Pseudomonadota; class Alphaproteobacteria; order Sphingomonadales; family Sphingomonadaceae; genus Sphingomonas_O. Next base: position 4,371 of record JACDGO010000244.1, on the reverse strand, counting down.
ATCGCCGCGAGCGCGCCCGGTTCGAGCAACGTGTCGGCATCGACGGTCAGGATCACGTCGGCGTCGATCAGCGTGATCGCGGCGTTGAGCGCGCGCGCCTTGCCGCCGCGCGCCAGCTGCAGCCAGCGGACTTCGCCCGTGCCCGACAGCGCGCCAAGCGGCGCGGGCGAAAGCCCATAGACGCGCGCCAGCACGTCGGCGCTGGCGTCGTCCGATCCGTCATCGGCGACGACGATCAGCTCGGCGGGAGCGTCCTGCGCACGCAACGCTTCGATCGTCGCTTCGAGCACCGGCGCTTCGTTGTAAGCCGCGATGACTACGGCGACGCGCGCGCGCACCGAAGGATTTACCGCGCGGATCGCGCGCCGCGGAGCCAGCGGCAGCGTCCGCCGCGTCACGAACAGGAGCAACGCGGTGTCGTAGAAGATATAGACCAGCCCGACTGCCCAGGCGCCGACGCCCATGCGGATGAAGCCTTGCGCGAACAGCGCTACGAACAGGACCACCGCGCCCGCCCAGATCAGCGGCCCCGCGATCCGTCCGGGCGGTGGGTTGAGGCGCGGGGACGTTTGCGCCAGCGTGGTTTCGAGCGAGGTCATGCGGACGGCCGGTTCCCGAAGGCGGCGGCGGGATAGAAGCTGGACCGGACGCGCGCCAGCGCTAAGTTGACCAGCCGTAATGAACCGGAGCCGAACGATGCCAGAGCGCTACACCCGGGTCGCGATCGCCTTTCACTGGTTCGTCGCAATCCTGATCGTCACCAATGTCGCGCTCGCCTTGTCCTGGCCGCATGTCGCCGACGAGTCGGTGCGGCCGTTGATCGGCAATCACAAGTCGATCGGCATGACCGTTCTGGGGCTCGCGATCATGCGGCTGCTGTGGCGCCTGACGCATAGGCCGCCGCCCTATCCGCCGGTCTATGCGCGCTGGGAGACGCGACTCGCGCACTGGGTTCATGCCGGACTCTACGTGCTGATGTTCGCGCTGCCGCTCTCCGGCTGGATCATGGATTCGGCGTGGGAAAAGGCGGCGGACAATCCGAATTACTATTTCGGCCTCTTCGAATGGCCGCGCATCGCCGCCATCATGGCGCTCGACCCGGTGACGAAGAAGCAGGTGCACGAGGGCTTCGGCGCCGCGCATGAGATCGCGGGCTACATCCTCTATCTGCTCGTGTTCCTGCACGTCGCCGGCGCGCTCAAGCACCAGCTTCAGGGCCACCGCGAGCTGGCGCGAATGGGCGTAGGTCCGGCGTGACCGATCTCGACGGCCTGCTCGCGCGGATCGTCGCCGAGGCGGGCGCGGCGACCGATCGCGGCAAGGTCGCCGATTATATCCCGAGCCTCGCGCGCATCGATGCGAAGCATTTCGGCATCGCGGTGGTTACAGCCGAAGGCGGCGTGCATCTGGCGGGCGACGCCGAGATGCCCTTCTCGATCCAGTCGGTCTCCAAGGTGTTCGCGCTGACGCTCGCGCTCGGGCGGGTCGGCGACGCGCTCTGGCAACGCGTGGGGCGCGAGCCTTCGGGATCGGCGTTCAATTCGATCGTTCAGCTCGAGGCCGAGCAGGGAATTCCGCGCAATCCGTTCATCAACGCCGGCGCGATCGTCGTCAGCGACATCGTGCTCGGCGGCGCATCCCCGCGCGAAGCGATCGGCGACCTGCTGCGGCTCATGCGCTTTCTGAGCGGCGACGAATCGGTCTTCATCGACAATGAGGTGGCCGAATCGGAGGCAGAGACGGGATTTCGCAACCTTGCGCTCGCCAACTATATGAAGGCGTTCGGCAACATCGAGCATAGCGTCGCCGATGCGGCGCGCGTGTATTTCCACCAATGCGCGCTTGCGCTGTCGTGCCGGCAGCTGGCGATGGCGGGGCGTTATCTGATGCTCGACGGCAAGCATCCGGACACGGGCGCCGCGGTGGTGTCGCCGCAACGTGCGCGACGGATCAACGCACTGATGCTGACCTGCGGCCATTACGACGGATCGGGCGAATTCGCCTTTCGCGTCGGTATTCCAGGCAAATCGGGGGTCGGCGGGGGCATATTGGCGATCGTGCCGGGGAAGGCGTCGATCGCGGTCTGGTCGCCCGGATTGAACGATCGTGGCAATTCGAAACTAGGCAGCGAAGCGCTCGAACGACTCGCGGCGGAGACCAACTGGTCGGTATTCACGCCCTGAGTCGCGCCGAGTCGTAAGAATTCGGGTCAACCGAAACGATCGACGTTCTCATAATGCAAAAGAAGCCTTGAAATGCTCACAAAGAGCATTTCAAAACCTCTCAAGCTTCGCCGAAGCGAAACAAAAAATCTTTAGCTTGCCGGGCGTTAGCCCGAAGCGTCAGCTCTGGTTGCCGCCGCCGCCCCAGCCGCCGCCACCAACCCATTCCCAAAAGCCTTTGATCGGTTTCCGCGTCTTCATGTCTATTCCCTTCGACATGCAACACCTGCCGAGAATCGGCCTGGTTCAAAGGGACGTTAACCGAACAAAAAATGGTTAGCAAGATGTTAACCGTATCAGGCAGCAATTTCTTTACGTTCTCCCAGAATCGTCCGCGAAAGCGCCACGAACTTCATCGGCCGCCCGATCAGATAGCCTTGCGCCTTGTCGCAGCGCATCTGCCGCAGCAACTCCAGCGTCTCTAGGCGTTCGACGCCTTCGGCGACGACTTGACGGCCGAGCGAATGGGCGAGCTGGATGGTCGAATGGACCATGAGCCGGTCGCTGTGGCTGCGTTCCATCGCCGCGACGAAACTGCGGTCGATCTTGATCTCGGTCGCCGGGATGTCGCGCAGATATTCGAGCGTCGAAAAGCCGGTGCCATAATCGTCGATAGAGATGGCGATGCCGAGCGAGCCCAGCTGTTCGAGCATGCGCATCGAGCCGCCGCTGCCGCCCATCGCGGCCGACTCGGTGACCTCAAGCGTCAGCCGCTCGGGCTGCAGGCCGTGCCGGGAAAGGCGCGCGGAGATCGTGTTGGCCAAATCGGACCGTTCGAGCAGACGCGCGGACAGGTTGACGGCGATGTTGAAGTCGATGCCATGTGCATTGATCGCGGCGGCGGCGCGCACCGCTTCGTCGAGCACATGCAGCGTCAGCTTCTCGATGCGGTTGTGCTGCTCGGCGGCGAGGATGAAGTCCATCGGCGCGATGTCGCCCTTTTCGGGATGCGACCAGCGCACCAGCGCTTCCGCGCCGACGATGCGGTTCGTCGTCAGGTCGAGCTTGGGCTGATAGGCGACCCAGATTTCGCCACTGTCGATCGCCATGTCGAGACGGCCGAGGAGCGACAGACGCCATTCGCTGTCGTGGAGCTTCGACGGGTCGTAGAGCTTCCATTTGCGCGCTTCGTCGACCGCTTCCCCCGCAGAGATTGTCGCGCTTCCCAGGCGGCTGACAACGGTGCGCGTCGCGTCCTGATCGACGCCGAAGCCGATCGACAGGTCGACTTGCCGATCGGCGACCACGATCGGTGTAGTGAAGACCGCGTGCAGGCCTTCGAGCTGGTCGCCCAGGGCGATGCCCGGACGCTGGGCGGCGAACCAGGCGAACGTGCCATCGTCACCCTGGTAAAGAGTGGTGCCGTCGATCCCGAGTTCGAAGCGATTGACGATTTGCCCGACCAGCGCGCGTTCGGTGTCGGCCGGAAAGATCGCGACGATTTCCGCATAGTTCTTGATACGCGCGACGACGAGCGCGATGCCGGGACGGCTTTCCTTGAGACGCAGCGCGTTCAGGTTGGGCAATCCCGAGAGTGCGTTGATGGTCGCGCCGCGCCGCTTGAAGCGCATCCAGGCGCTGCTGACGCCCGCCACCGAGAGCAGCAGCAACGCGGGCACGCTCGTCAGATAGACCTGCCAGCTTTCCAGAATGGCTGACCCAGCGAGGCAGAGTATGAATCCACTGACCAACGCTGTCCGCGCGAGTGCCCGGCGCGCGACGAACAAGTGTAACGCCACGAGCAAAAAAGCGCCGCAGAGCGGAAGGAACCAGCCGGCTTCGATCGGCCGGCCTTTCGCCAGCGTTTCGCCACCCAAGGCATGCAGGTAGACGCCGGCGGCCAGACCGTAGCCCGGCATGCGGTGAACGTCGCCGATTTGATCGGTGCCGACGCCGATGAGGACATCCTTGCCCCGCAATCGACTTGCGGTCTTCGCGCCGGACAAAATATCGGCCGCGCTGAACGCCGGTATCGTCTTCAAATCGATCAAATAGTCGATCGTGAAAAGTTGCTCTTCGCCGCCTCGCCGACCGGAGAGGATCGACGCGTAAGACGGATAGACCGAACCCGAGACCCGTCCCGAATAGGGCAGTTTCCAGACAAGGCCGAAGGCATTTGCCCAAGTATTGATGTTGCCCAGCCGCGCGT
>JACDGO010000243.1 GCA_013821585.1 Sphingomonadaceae bacterium | reverse complement strand
GAGCATGCATCCGAATCTTGCGCTCCCGGTGCGCACATTGGCGTGTTTCAATGCTCTGACGGCCACCATTCCTCCGAAGCCCGCTCCGACAACTGCTACACGTTTCCTGGTCACGGCGACCTCAAAGAGGAAATGCGGGCTGAAGGCGACGGGTTCGCGTCCAGCTCGGCCTCGAACGCCTTCCTCGATCGGACGAATGCAAGCGCGCTCACTGTTCCGGTCATCGACTGAGCGCAATGCGCAAAATAGCCATGATTCCTGCTATCGCCAATGCGTAGGAGGCTAGACGCGCCCCGATCATCCACGCGAACTTTGCTCCCGAGTGGACATAGTCCTCGATTACGACTTGCAGGCCGAGCGCGATGTGATGGAACAGGGCGATCAGAAACAAGATCATCAGGGTTGCTACCAAAGGCATCCTGAGCCAGGCAATGAAGCTGGCGTAATCGCTGCCGGTGCGCGCGATGATCGAGGCGGCGAACCATAAGGACAGCGGTACGAGCGCGACGGCCGACACGCGTTGCGTCCACCAGACGCCGGCCCCGTCCTTGGCTGAATCGAGACCCATCGCACGGGCCAGTGGGGACCGCATATTCCGATCGCCCATCGTGTTATCCACCCATCGCAAAGCTGACGGTCCAAGCCGTTACCGTAAGACCGATGCCCCCCGCGATCACGGCCCACCCCGACATGTAGATCGATCGCAGCTCGAACCCGTGCACCGTATCCCAGACGAGATGACGGATACCTCCGCAGAGGTGGATGAAAAAGGCAAAGGTAGCGGCGAGCAGCACGATCTGGCCGATCCAGGATGCAATCGCACCTTGGACGACGGCATAGGCCAGGTGGCTCGTTGCAGCCGCAACCAGCCAGATGACCAACACGACAGCGCAGACGCTCAGGATGATGCCGGTGATGCGGTTAAGGATCGACAGAACCGACGTGAGTTGCGGCCGGTAGATCTGGATGTTCGGCGAACGCGGTCTGGGTCGTTTGTCGATATCTTTGATCACACATCAATCTCCATCTCAGCAGCGCCGCTCGACCACCATCTTCTTGATCTCGGCAATCGCCTTGCCCGGATTCAAGCCCTTCGGGCAGGTTCGGGTGCAGTTCAAAATGGTGTGGCACCGATACAGCCGGAAGGGGTCTTCGAGCTCATCTAGTCGTTCGCCGCTCGCCTCGTCGCGGCTGTCGGCTAACCAACGGTAAGCCTGGAGAAGCACAGCGGGCCCGAGGAAGCGATCTCCGTTCCACCAATGGCTTGGGCAACCTGACGTGCAGCAAAAGCAGAGAATACACTCATAAGAACCGTCGATCTTGCTTCGTTCCTCGGGCGACTGGAGTCGTTCCTTTTCCGGTGCCGAGGTCTTGGTTTTAATCCAGGGCTGAATCGAGGCATATTGTGCGAAAAGATGCGTCTGTTCGGGGACGAGATCTTTGATGACCGGCATGTTCGCCAGCGGATAGATCGTCGCGGGCGTGGCGAGGTCGGAAATGAACCGCGTACAAGCGAGCCAGTTGGTCCCATCGATGTTCATGGAGCAGGAACCGCAGATGCCCTCGCGGCATGAACGGCGGAAAGTCAGCGTCGAATCCACCTTGTTCTTGATCCAGAACAGAGCGTCGAGGACCATCGGGCCACAATCGTCGATATCGACCTCGAACGTATCGAGTCGAGGGTTGTCGACCAAGTCCGGATTGTAACGGTAAATCTCGAACGTCTGAACGCGGCTCGCGCCCGCAGGAGCCGGCCACGTCTTGCCGCGCACGATGCGCGACTCTGGAGTGACACCGAAATTCCTCGGGATCGGAAACCGCTTTAATAACGACGTTCGGGATACCTGGTCCGAAGATTCGATGATCATAGTTCGTCTCCGCTCCGGACCTGTCTCATGCGCGGGGCTTGCGGGCTGAAGCGGGCAGACCTCTGTTGCGATATCAACCGCCGAACGCTGGACTACGTTCCGGTGGTCGTCGACGACGAGGTGGAGGCGCCGATCTCCGAGAAGAAGCGCAGTCACAACGATCTTCGTCCTCATCGGCGCACGCTCGCAAAAGGCTGGTGATATTTCCGTCATGCGATCGCTCAAGAATCGGTGATAGATCGATCCCCCGGCGGTCCGCGACGATCGTCACATCTATCTGAATATTCGTTTGTTCGAACTCGATTGTTGTCATTCTTCAGAGCTCCGCAATTCACCATCGCACGCAATCCTGGAATGGTCACAGGGCGCTCAAAAAATGAGTCGTGTAACGGCTGAACGACGGAGGCTTCACCGATCCGTGGAAAATAGGTCCTTCGCCGCGCAGTTCAGTCCCACGTTCGAAAGTTGAACGGGAGGCCGGCAAGCGCAGCATGCAAATGCTACTCAACAATATCGCGCCGGTGCTTCGGGCCAGGCAAAAACGGGTTACTCGTTCTACGCGAGGCTATGACCCACGTGTGTCCATCCTGGCGGATCTTCCCCGCACCGCAGTCTTGATGCGATGGGCTTTGCGCAGCCCGACGGGAAGTGTGTTTTCTTCGAACAGGGGGGGGTGTTCGACGTGCTGGCTCATCAAGGGTGTACGATGCGGAAATGGACGGCGCGGTCGACGAGATCACTCATGTGGTCGGCCGCCTGGATCGTCAGGGGATGATGGGTGAAGCCGGGCCGAGGAGAAATGTATTCGGCCATATCGCGCGCCACCTGGCACTGCCGATCCGAGCCTTCCGCCAACACGGCGATCAACAGGTTTTCAAGCGCAATCACCCGGATGCGGAGCTGCACTAGCTCGGCGTTCGTCAGGTCGGGCACATCCATGTGCGTACCGTGCGCAGACGCGATCGCGCCCCCCTCATTGTCCCACCTAGAAAGCACACGCCGGCGAAGCTCGGACGGGTCGGGGGGCAGATCGGAATCAGGCATCAGGACTTCCTCTTGGACGCGGGCTCAACGGCATAGGGTCGTTCATCGGTAGCCTACGCCCTTCACGTAGTCGACCAGTTGCGCCTCCTCATATTCGGCATCGCTCAGGAGCTCGCGGAGAATGGCTCGCGCGGTGAGCAGCCCGATCGGTCGGTCGGTTGTCTCCGTCCACCACGGGTACGTTCTTCAGGTGCCGTTCCTTCATCAGTTCGGACACATCCTGCAAAGGGTCTGATCCGCGACACAGCGCGACATCACGGGTCATCACTGTCGAGGCATGGCACATGCAGGTTGTGCCATTACAATTGCTGATTTGTCGGATGGTGTCGGTTTTGGTGAGGACGCCCCGCAAGACACCTTTGCTGTCGCACACCATCACAAGGTCGGCCCCGGAGGATAGGAGCTTGGCGGCTTCGATCAGCTTGGCATCAAGGGCGATCATCACGGGCTTTGCGCTTGCCCCCTGCAACATTCCTTCGACAAACATCGCTTCGATCTCCTCGCCGCCCAGATAGGCTACAACCGTCTTCGTGTCGCCTTTCGGCGATGGGCTGGGCCAACGAGCGGCAGCTTTCAGGATCGCGAGACCCGGCCGCGAGCGACGCCGACGAGGCGTTCAGCTGCCCGACGATCCTTAGGAAACCTAACGGCGGTTACTGGCGGGAGCAGACGTTCGCACGCCGGCCAACCGATGGCCGGAACTGGTCGACACCGGTCCGAGCAGCCTGCCCCCCTTTAAAGGGCAGCTATTCCACGCGCGCTACCCGTAACCTGCCAGTCTGCAAACGTTGAGAGTTTCAGACGCCGTCAGGCGTCAGAAAGTCGTCGGTGCCCGAACCGCGGGGCCCCGGGGGATGGTCTATGGGGATTTGGGCTTTGGGCAGCTCTGGGCGCTGATGGATGCGGCCGATAAACGGACGTACCTGGAAGCGGACTGTCTGCTTTTCGGCAGCAGCAGGGGTTGCCCAAATGCAGACGGACCGAGTTTGGCAGGCGTACGACTGCTTTGCGGTAGGACTAGCGCAAACCTCTGCGTTCCCCGGAGCACAGCTGTCGCGGGGTTTGTTGGTGATGGGCCGTGCCGGGTCACGATGCCTGCCTCCCGGATGACGCTACGCAGAATGGCGGTGCGCGAGGGAGGTAGCGGCGTTCGAATGTCTCGATGACGATCATATGTCCGCCGCAGTACGGGCACGGCGGATGGGCATCCTGCGCATCGGTGGTCACGTCGTCTGCGGCACGTGGCGCGACCGCGAGCAGCTGGCGGGCGCGTTCGAGGCTGTCCTTGCGCGTGCCGCCCTTGCGCGTGCCGCTGGCGAGCAGGCCGTAATGGCGGATGCGGTGGAACCCGCGCGGCAGAGCGTGTAGAAGGAAGCGGCGGATGAACTCGTCGGCACCGAGTGTCATCACTTGCTGTCGGTCGGCGCCGTCCCGGCGATAATCTTTGTAGCGACCGAAAGTGCCGCCTGGTGCTTCAGACAGGTCGTTGCGTTCAGCAGCCGCTTCATCTCATCGAGACTAAGCACGACGGGGATCTTGCGAGCATGTCCCGTGCGGATCAGCTTGCGGGCGAGC
>JACDGO010000242.1 GCA_013821585.1 Sphingomonadaceae bacterium | reverse complement strand
GCGACGTTGAGCGTCATGTGTCGCTTGTCGTCCCTGAGCGTCAGGCGGCCGCCGGAGATCGTCAGATGCGCAATCCGCGTCGGTTTCGACTTGCCCTTGTCGCCGCGCCCTTCCCAGTTCGCGCGGCCGTTCGCGTCGCGCACGAGACTGAGCGTCAGCCCGCGCACGTCGATCGAATCGGGCCGGAACGCGCCGTGAAGGATCGGCAGCACCGGGATGCGCACGATCGCCTCGTCGACGCGCGCCAAATCGCCCTTCCCCGCCCAGCCGGGCTGGGCGACGCGCACGCCGGCGATGCGGATGCGCGGATGGAGCGAGAACGGGTCGAGCCGCTCGAGCGTCGCGATCGTCACGGGCGCGTCGAAGCGCGCGGACAATCGCTTCTCGGCGATGCCGCGCAAGATGCCGAGCGGGAACAACGCCAGCGCAAGGATCAGCAGCGCGGCGAGCGCCGCGCCGCCGCCTAGCCAGCGGGACCATCGGGAAATGGAAATCGCGGTCGCTCCCTCGCCGTTCGCGGGATAACCCCCGGGCGCGCGTCCGCGTTCCTTACTTCTTGAGGCTGAGGCCGCCGAAGCGCTTGTTGAAGCGCGCGACCTGGCCGCCCGCGTCGAGCAGCTTCTGGTTGCCGCCGGTCCACGCCGGGTGGCTGGTCGGGTCGATGTCGAGCGTCAGCGTGTCGCCCTCCTTGCCCCAGGTCGAGCGCGTCTCGAACTCGGTGCCGTCGGTCATGTGCACCTTGATCGTGTGATATTCGGGGTGAAGGTCTTTTTTCACGGATGAATTTTCCTGATGTGGCTGGTTTCCGACCAGCCGGGGAAGCGGGCGCGCATAGCGGCTGAACCGCTGCCGGGCAAGTCAGGCGGGCGGGTCGGCGATCATCGCGGTGAAGGTCGCCTCGGCCGCGAGCTTGCCGTCGACCAGCGCGCGGCCCGCGAACTTGCAGACCGAACTGCGCTTCTGGACGAACTCGACCTCGAGCCGCAGCAGAACGCCGGGCTCCACCGGCGCGCGGAACTTGGCGCCGTCGATCGCCATGAAATAGACGAGCTTGCCCGTCCCCGCGAGACTGAGGCTTTCGACCGCGAGCACGCCCGCGGCTTGCGCGAGCGCCTCGACGATCAGCACGCCGGGCATGATCGGCCGTCCGGGGAAATGCCCGGCGAAGAACGGTTCGTTGATCGTCACCGCCTTGATCGCGACGATGCGCTCGTCGCGAACGAGTTCCTCGACACGGTCGACGAGCAACATCGGGAAGCGATGCGGCAGCGCCGCCATCACACCCCGAATGTCGATCGTCATTTAGCGGCCGGTCGGCGCCGGAGTCGCGGGCGCGGCCGGTGCGGTGGTCGACACGCTCGGCAGCTGCGTGTTGAGCTGCGTCAGCACGTCGCTGGTGACCTCGATCGACGGTTCGTAAGCGAGAACGTTCTGCGGATCGACCGCGAGGTTCGCGCCGCGCGCCTTCATCACCGAAACGACGATCGGGTTGAGCTTCACGTTGATCTGCTGCGCGACGTAACCGCGGTTGCGCGTGAAGGTCTGCTCGCGGCCCTGGATCTCCGCCTGCGCGGCCTGCTGCTTCTGCTGAAAAGCGGTGACGCGCGCCTGCAAGGCGGCGTCGGCCGGCTTGCCCTGGAGCGCGTTGATCGCCGCCTGGATCGCCTGGCTCTCGGTCTGAAGCGGACCCGCGAGCGCCTGCGAACGCGCCTGGATCGCGTCGGCCTGCGACTTGAGCTGCGCCTGCGCCGTCTTGCACGCGTTGCATTCGGTGTAGATGCGGCTGGTGTCGACAACGACGGCGATCGCGCCGGGCGTGCGTTGCTGCGCTTGGGCCGCGAGCGGCAAGGCGAGCGCGGCGACGGCGGCGCCGGCCGCCAATATGTGCTTGGTCATCAGAATTGGGTTCCTACGTTGAAAGTGAACAATTTGGTATCGTCGCCCTTCTGCTTGAGCAGGGCCTTGGCGATGTCGATGCGGAACGGGCCGAACGGCGAGTTCCAGTTGAAGCCTATGCCGACCGAAAGGCGCGGGCTCGCGGAATTCCCGAGGAATTCTTCCTTGAACGGATTGATCGTATTGTTGGCGATCATGTTCGGAACCATACCCGTGCATGGTTGCCCGGCGGCGGTCATCTGGCCGATCGGGCAGATCGTGAAGGTGCCCGCGTTCGGTTCGGTGGCCGCAATCGTATAGAGCTGATTTCCCGATGCGTCCCGGATCGGCCGGAGGTTCGGTTCGAAGATCCCGTCGCCGTTGGCGTCTGGGAAGGTCGTGAGATTGGGGAACCGAAGGCCGAAGACCGCGCCGGCGTCCACGAAGATCGACGGGCGAATGCCGAGTTCCTTGACGCCCGCCCCTAGCGGAATTTCAACCTCGAGACGCCCCATGTAGTAGGCGCGGCCGCCGAGTGCCTCGTCGGAAATCTGCGAGCGGTCGGTGGTCAGAACCTGCGTCGTCACGCCGTTCGCGTCGGTGGTGGTAATATAGGGCGTGCGTCGCACGCGCGGACCGACGCCCCGGATGTCGAAGCCCCTGATCTGCGGCTCACCGAGGAAGAAGCGGTCGGTGAGGCGAACCTTGTCGATGCCGGGACCGGGGTCGCCGCCCAGCGGATAGATATAGCCGCCCTCGGCGTGCGCGGAGAACACGAAACCCCTGCCCAGCCCCCAGTATTTCGTCGCGTCGAAGGTCGAGCGGAGATATCTGACGTCGCCGCCTACTCCGGCGAAATCCTGGCTGAACACCGCGCGCTGACCGCGGCTCGGGCGGATGCGGTTGTTGAGGTTGTCGTAAACCAGGCTGTAGCCGACGGACGATGTCAGCCGGTTGCCGATCGCATCGCACAGATACCGGCCGGCGACGAGAGGGTCGCACGTATCGAGCGAGCCGTTGGCGTCGCTGTCGAAATAATAGGTATTCCGGTCGAGCGACACCTGATCGTAGCTCAGCCCGTAACGCCCCGCGAGCGACACATATTCGGTCAACGGAATGCCCACGCGCAGCTGGAAACCTGTCGTCAGCTGCGAATAGGTCTTGTTGCGGTCGCCCGAGGTGTTGAAATTGAACGAGTTCTGGTCGCGGCGGAAAAGGTCGCCGCCCAGCGCGATGTTGCGATCGAACAGATAGGGTTCGGTGAAGCCCAGCTCGACCGACTTTGAATAGGTCGAATAATTGACCGACGCGCGCAGCTCCTGCCCCTTGCCGCGGAAGTTGCGCTGGCGGATCGACGCGTTGATGATGAAACGCTCGAGGCTCGAATAGCCCGCCGAGAGCTGGAGCTCGCCGGTCGATTTCTCCTCGACGTTCGCCTCTAGGATGATGCGGTCGGGCGTGGAGCCCTGCTTCTGGGTGATCTCAAGCTTGTCCTGGAAGTAACCCAGGCTCTGAATTCGATCCGACGAGCGCTTGACGAGGAAGGTATTGAACGGGTCACCCTCGGCCAAGCGGAACTCGCGGCGGATCACCTTGTCCTGCGTGACGGTGTTGCCGTTGATGTCGACCCGCTCGACATAGACGCGCGGCGCGTCGGCGACGCGGAAGGTGATGTTCATCGTCCGCGTCTCGGCGTCGCGGTCGAACTGCGGATCGACCTGCGCGAACGCATAGCCGAGCAGGCCCGCCGTTTGCGTCAGGCTTGTGACCGTGTCCTCGATCAGCTTGGCGTTATACCAGTCGCCCTTCTTGATCGGCACGAGCGCCTTGATCGTATCGGGCTTGAAGTCGCGGATGTCGCTTTCCGCCGTCACGTCGCCGAACTTGTAGCGCTCGCCTTCCTCGACGACATAGGTGACGATGAAGTCACGCTTGTCGGGGGTGAGCTCGGCGACCGCGGACACGACCCGGAAGTCGGCATAGCCCTGCGTCAGATAGAATTGGCGCAGCTTGCCCTGGTCATAGGCGAGACGATCGGGATCATAAGTGTCGCGCGACGAGAAGAAGCGATAGAAGCGCGAGCGCTTGGTCGCCATCTCCGCGCGCAGCGTGCCGTCCGAAAACTTCTCGTTGCCAAGAATGTTGATCTGGCGGACCTTCGATTTCGGCCCCTCCGCGATCTCGTAGACGATGTCGACGCGGTTCTGGTCGAGCAGCACCATCTTGGGTTCGACCGATGCGGCGAACCGCCCTTGGCGGCGGTAAAGCTCGATGATGCGGGCGATGTCGGCGCGCACCTTCGAGCGAGTGAAGATCTGGCGCGGGGCGAGCTTCAGCTCCTTGGTGAGCTTTTCCTCTTTGATGCGCTTGTTGCCTTCGAAGACGATGCGGTTGATCACCGGATTCTCGCGGACGATGATCGTCAGCGCGCCCTGGTCGTCGCGAATCTGGACATCGGCGAACAGCTCGGTCGCGAACAGATCCTGCAACGCCTGATCGAGCGTCTCGTGCGTATAGGCGCCGCCCGCGCGCAACTTGACGTAGGATCGCACCGTTTCGGGCTCGATGCGCTGCGCGCCGGTCACCGCGATCGATTTGATGATGCCGCCATCGGT
>JACDGO010000241.1 GCA_013821585.1 Sphingomonadaceae bacterium | reverse complement strand
CGCATCGAGTGCTTCTGTCAGGATGCGCAGCCCCTCGGCGAGGAACTTGCCCGACGCGCGCCGGTGCTTCTTGTCGCGCAGCGCACGGACCTGCTTGACGAGCGGATTGGAGAAGCCGGTGATCTCGCGGGGCATCGCTTACTCCTCCCCGAACTTACTCTCCACCAGCGTCGCGAGCGCTGCCACGGCTTGCTCGGCGCCGTCGCCACTCGCGCTGATCGTCACGCTGTCCCCCATCGCCGCGCCGAGCATCATCAGGCCCATGATCGACGTGCCGACTACGCTCGATCCGTCCTTGGCGACCTCGACCTTCGCGGGCAGGCTGCTCGCCATCGTCACGAACTTGGCGCTCGCCCGCGCGTGAAGGCCGCGCTTGTTGATGATCGTGACCGTTCGTTCGATCACGCTGCCTGCTCGCCGAGCACTTCGCTCGCGACCGAAATGTATTTGCGTCCCGCCTCTCGCGCCGCCGCCACTGCGTCGCGCACGTTCATCGTCCGCCGCGCGCCTTCCAAACGGATCAGCATGGGAAGGTTGATGCCGGCGATCACCTCGACCTTGCCGGGATGCATCAGCGAGATCGCGAGGTTGGACGGGGTGCCGCCGAAAAGGTCGGTGAGCACGATCACGCCGCGCCCGCCATCGACGCTCTCGATCGCGCGCGTGATGTCGGCGCGGCGCAGCTCCATGTCATCATCGGGGCCGATGCAGATCGTCTCAATCGCGCGCTGCGGCCCGACGACATGCTCCATCGCGACGAGGAACTCGGAGGCGAGCCGCCCATGCGTCACCAGCACCAGTCCGATCATCGCGCGTCCGTGTGCTTCGTCATTTACTGTCCTTGCCCGGCGACCCTTCGGTCGAGTCGTCGGGCCTGCTCCCCAGATCGCGGTGAGCGACCGTGGGGGAAAATCCGCGTCCGCGCAACCGTGCGGCGACGCGCTCGGCGACATGGACGCTGCGATGCCGTCCGCCGGTGCAGCCGAAGGCGATGGTCACATAGGATTTGCCTTCGGCCTGATAGCGCGGAAGCAACTCCTCGATCAGCGCCTCGATCCGCTCGACCGCACCATAGCCGGGATCGGCGGCGATATACTCGCCAACGACCGCGTCGAGCCCCGACAATGGGCGCAACGTCTCGTCCCAATGCGGATTCCTGAGAAAGCGCATGTCGAACACCAGGTCGGCATTGCGCGGAATCCCGCGCGCGAACCCGAACGACATGACGGAAAGCGTCGGCGCGCCGGATACCTCCTCGCCGAACCGCGCGCGCAATTCGAGGCGAAGATTGTTGCTCTTGCTCGATGTCGTGTCGATCACTTGATCCGCCCAGCGGCGCAGCGGCGCGAGCAATTCACGCTCGCGCGCGATGCCATCGGCGGCGGGGCGGTCGAGCGCGAGCGGGTGCCGCCGGCGCGTCTCCGAATAGCGACGCTCGAGCTCGGCGCCCTGGCAATCGAGGAACAAGGTGGCGATGTCGTCGCCGCCCCCACGCATCGCCTTGATCCGCGCGACAATCGCCGCCGCATCGAAACCGCGCGTGCGGCTGTCGATACCGAAGGCAAGCGGACGATCGCCGCTCGCGCCCTCGGACGGGCGCGTGCCGAGCAGCCGGTCGAGCAGCCGCAGCGGCAGATTGTCGACGACTTCCCAACCGAGGTCTTCGAGCGTGTTGAGCGCGGTCGACTTGCCCGCGCCGGACATGCCGGTCACGAGCAGGATCCGCTCGGGACGCGTCACGCGATCGCCGCGAGCGCGCGTTCGACCTTGATCGGCGCCGAAGGCTCGCGTGCGTCGAGCACGATCAGCGGCAACGCGATCCCGGCAATGGTGCGCGCGCGCGCTTCGTCGGGCAGGCGTTCGACCGGCTCGCCGAGCGCGACGACCAATGCCACCGGAACGTCGCGCGCGGGGACCATGTCGACGATGCCCAGGCCACGGATTTCGATCTTGCCGAGGATCGTCAGCGGCGCGTCCGCGATCAACTGCTTCCCGCTGCGCTTGGCCAAGGTGTAGTCATCGCTGACAAGCAGTGCGCCGCGGTCGATCAGGCGCAGCGCGAGGTCGGACTTGCCCGATCCCGACAGCCCTTCGATGAGCACCGCGCGGCCATGGATCGCGACGCACGACGCATGCAGCGTTTCCGACGACAATATGGTCATGTCACGCCCCCTTCGGCCGCCGGCAGGCGGACCACGAAGCGCGCGCCGGGCTCGCCCGACTCGCGCGTCCGCACTTCGATCGTGCCGTTATGCCCATCGACGATCGTCCTAGCGATGGCGAGCCCCAGCCCCGAGTGATGGCCGAATGACGCGCCGTCGGGCCGGTCGCTGTGAAAGCGGCGGAAGATGGCCTCGCGTGCGCCCTCGGGCACGCCAGGCCCCTCGTCCTCGACCGTCACGAGCACCTCGCCGCCGACGCGCGTCGCGCCGACGCGAACCACGCCGCCTTCGGGCGAGAAGGACAGCGCGTTGTCGAGGAGATTGCCGACGACGCGCGCGAGCCGCTCGGCGTCGCCCATCACCACGGCGGTGTCGCGCAAGGGCCGCGCGAAGGCGACGCGCGGACCGCCTTCGGCGCGCGCGGCGCGATCGGCGAGCAGCGCCTCGATCACCTCGCCCAGATCGACACGGGCAAAGGGCGCGCGCGTGAGCTGCGCGTCGAGCCGCGACACCTCCGCAACATCGGTGATCAGCCGGTCGAGGCGGCGCACGTCCTCGCCGATGATGGTGAGAAGCTGCGCGCGCAGCGCAGGGTCGTCGACGCGCCCGAGGCTCTCGACCGCCGAGGACAGCGACGCGAGCGGGTTTTTAAGCTCATGCGTGACGTCGGCGGCGAAGCTCTCGATCGCGTCGATCCGCTCCCTGAGCGCCTGCGTCATGTCCGAGACCGCGCGGGCCAGCAGGCCGATCTCGTCGCCGCGCGACGGCAGGCGCGGAACCACCACTTCGCGCGCGCGCCCCAGCCGCACCCGCACCGCCGCGCGCGCGAGCCTCCTGAGCGGCCGCACGATCGTCCGCGCGAGGAAGAAGCTGAGCGCCGCCGACAACAGCAGCGCCGCGAGTACGATCAGCGCGAGGCGCGAACGCTCGGCGCGGACGAAGCGGCGAAGCTCGCGCGCGTTCTCGACGCTGAGCAGCAGGCTGTCGTCCGCGACGCGCGTCGCGGCCGAGATCATGAGCGTGCGATCCGGCGCATTGCGGACGCGTGACGCGACCTCGACCGCGCCCGCCGCGGCGGCGACTTCGGGCCAGGCCCGGCCGTTCTTCGCATCGACGAAAGGCGGCGGGCTTTCCGCGCCCACCAGGGTGTCGATCACCGTATCCATCCAGCGCGCGACATGCTTGCGCCAAGGCTCTTTCGCGGGATCGACCAGCGTGAAGGTCGGCGGGCCCGGCCGCCAGCTATCGAGGCGAAGCGCGCCCCGATCATCATAAACGCGCAAATGGCGCCCGCTCTGCCTGCCGATCTCGTGAAGAACCGTCGCCCGCTGATCGGCGGGCGACAACGCCAGCATCGTTCCGATCAGCTGAACCTCGCGCTCCGCCCGCTGCCGCCGCTCGTCGATCAGGCGGCTGCGAAACCCGTCGAGATAGAAGACGCTCCCTCCGACGAGCGCGAGTGCCACGAGGTTAACCGCGAGGATGCGCCGCGTGAGCGAGCCGCGCCACGCGATGCGCGGCGCGGGTTCCTCCGCGTCAATCGTCGGCGAAGCGATAACCGGCGCCATAGAGCGTCTCGATCGCGTCGAAGGCAGGGTCGGCTTGGCGAAACTTGCGGCGAAGCCGCTTGATGTGGCTGTCGATCGTCCGGTCATCGACATAGACGTCGTCCTGATAAGCGATGTCCATCAGTTGACTGCGGCTCTTGATCACGCCGGGGCGCGCGGCGAGCGCTTCAAGGATCAGGAATTCGGTGACGGTCAGCGTCACGCCTTTGCCGCCCCACAGCACGCGGTGGCGCGCAGGATCTATTTCGAGCCGTCCGCGCACGATCGGTTCGGGGATGGTCTCGGTATCTTCGCCGCTTTCGGGCGGCGGCGCGGCGCGGCGCAGGATCGCGCGGATGCGCGCGATCAGCAGGCGTTGCGAGAAGGGCTTGGAAATATAGTCGTCGGCGCCCATCGCCAGCCCGAGCGCTTCGTCAAGCTCGTCGTCCTTCGAGGTCAGGAAGATCACCGGCACCGCCGATTTCTCGCGCAGGCGGCGAAGCATCTCGATCCCGTCGAGGCGCGGCATCTTGATGTCCGAAACAGCAAGGTCGGGCGGGTTCTCGATCAGCGCCTTCAGCGCGGCCTCGCCGTCGGCATAGAGGCGTGTGGTGAACCCCTCGGCCTGAAGCGCGATCGACACCGAGGCCAGGATGTTGCGGTCGTCGTCAATCAGGGCGATGGTCGCGGTCACGGAACGCGCCTAAACGAACGCTTGGAACGCGGCAACTTCGGCGCGGTTTGACGGCGTGCGACGCGCCGATTAAGCGCCGGAGCAGAAGATGATGCAGATCGC
>JACDGO010000240.1 GCA_013821585.1 Sphingomonadaceae bacterium | reverse complement strand
TTGCCGAAGGGCTCAGCTTGCCGGAACATGGCACGAACGCCGGACCGGGGACAGCGGCAATTCGCTTCGCGTGCGTCGTTCGTCGAACGCCATGTGCGGTGCGTCGACGCCGCCAACCTTTTGCTTCTCTCGCGCGACCGCCGCCCACTGGTCCGCAGCGCCGGTTCCTGCCAGTCTCGTTCGATGGTCATGGCATGAACCCGCTCGAGCTCGCCGCTGCCGTGCTCGGCCTCGTCAACGTGACGCTCGTCGTGCGGCGCAGCGTGTGGAATTATCCGTTCGGGCTCGTCATGGTCGCGCTCTACGCCTGGCTGTTCGCGCGACCCGAGGTGCGGCTTTACAGCGACGCGCTGCTCCAGCTCTTCTTCTTCGCGGTGCAGATCTACGGCTGGGTCAACTGGACGCGGGCCGAGGCGGAGGCGGGCGAGGTAATCGTCATGACGTTGGGCAATGCCCGGCGCGCCGCTTGGCTCGCCGGCATCGCCGTCGCGACTGTGGTCTGGGGCTGGGGAATGCACCGCTACACCGCCGCCGCGCTTCCGTGGTGGGACGGCTTCATCGCGATGGCGAGTGTCGCCGCGCAACTGCTGATGGCGCGCCGCGTCATCGAGAACTGGTTGCTGTGGATCGCCGTCGACGCGGTCGCGATCGGCGTCTATGCGGCCAAGACCATGATCCCGACCGCCGCGCTCTACGCCGTATTCCTGGCGCTTTCGGTCTGGGGACTGATCGACTGGCGGCGCGCGCTCCGCAGCTGATGACGCGCACCGTCTGTCTTCACGGGCCGGAATCGACCGGCAAGTCGACGCTCGCGCCGTTGCTCGCGGCAAGGCTCGGCGGGGCGCTGGTCGACGAATATGGCCGGGCTTGGTGCGAGACTTGGGGCACCGATCTGACGATGGGCCAGCTCGTCGCGATCGCCGAGGGGCATCTCGCCGCGACGCACACGGCGCTTCGGAGCAAGCCCGAGTGGTTGATCCTCGACACCGATCCGCTGATGACCGCGGTGTGGGCCGACATGCTGTTCGGTATACGGGACCCGTGGTTCGACGCGTTTACAGAGACCGCCGATCTTTACTTGCTGTTCGACATCGATTTGCCGTGGATCGCCGACGGCACGCGCCTGTTCGGCGGGCACGCCGCGCGCCGCCGCTTCTTCGATCTGTCGAAGGCCGAACTCGAGCGGCGCGGGCTCGACTGGGCGCTGATCGGCGGCAAAACGCCGGACGCGCGGCTGGCGAACGCGCTCGCCGCGATCGAATCCGCCGACCTGTCGCCGGTGGCTTAGCGCGCTCTTGGCGCCGCGCGCGAGGCGTTCTCAGGCAATCCGCCGAGCTGGGTGACGAGCTTCGTGTAGGCGTCGAGATAGGCCAAGACGATCACCTGACCAATGTCGGTGTCTGTATAGCCTGTCCCCGCCGCCGCGCCGAACACGCCGCCGCCGAAGCCTCCGCCCCCGCCGCCGAAGCTCACGTCGGACTTGCGCGCATAGCCTTGCGTCAGCGCCTCTTCCTCGGTGGTGCGCGCGTTGACGATCGACAGCGTAACCTGCGCTTCCTTCTTGTTGACGTTGATCCCGCCGGCGATCGCGCCGAGACCGCCCAGGTGCCGCCCGAACGCGCCGAGCAGTGCGCCCGCGCCGCCGCCACCCGAATGGCTGTTCGACGTGACGATGTCGGGCTGGAGGAAATAGTCGGCGGCCTTGACCTGCCCGCGGCCGAGGTTCGAGCCCGCCTGGAGCTCGCCCGAATCGGCCATCGCGCGCTCCATGTTGCGGCTCGCCATGCTGCGCCCGCGGTTGACGAGACCGAAGCAGCCCGACTGCTGGACGAAAATCTTGATGATCGCCTCGGGGCTGCCGAGATTGTACTCGCGCCACCATTGATTGTCGGGCTCGACGATCGCGACCGTGCCGAGCCGCCTGGTGCAGACCGGAATGTTCTGCATGCCGCGCTGTTGCGCCTGCTGGCCCGAGGACAGACCCGTCGCGAGCGCGGGCGTGGCGAGAAGCGAAGCGGCGGCAGTCGCCGTGAGAAGGGTGTGTCGCACTGGAAAACTTCCCCAAGTTTCGTTGCTTGCCTCGCGCCGCTTTTTGCGGACTTCGGGGCGGAACGGATGCGTGCGACCGCGTTGCCGATCGTCTAGCACGTGACAGCGGCTTGGGCTAGGCGCGCGCGATGACGCCGCTCGACAAGATCCGCAATTTTTCGATCATCGCGCACATCGATCATGGCAAGTCGACGCTGGCCGACCGGCTGATCCAGACGACGGGGGGCCTGACCGCGCGCGAGATGTCGGCGCAAGTCCTTGATAACATGGACATAGAGCGCGAGCGCGGGATCACTATCAAGGCGCAGACGGTGCGCCTCGACTGGAAGGGGCATGTCCTGAACCTCATGGACACGCCGGGCCACGTCGATTTCGCTTACGAGGTCAGCCGGAGCCTCGCCGCGTGCGAAGGCGCGCTGCTGGTGGTCGATGCGGCGCAGGGGGTCGAGGCGCAGACGCTCGCTAACGTCTATCAGTCGATCGAGCACGACCACGAGATCGTCCCGGTCATCAACAAGATCGACCTGCCCGCCGCCGAGCCCGAAATGGTGCGCAAGGAAATCGAGGAAATCATCGGCCTCGACGCGTCGAACGCGGTCCTGACCAGCGCGAAGGCGGGCATCGGCATCGAGGACGTGCTCGACGCAATCGTCGAACGCATCCCGCACCCGAAAGGCGACCGCGACGGCCCGCTGAAAGCGATGCTCGTCGACAGCTGGTACGACCCCTATCTCGGCGTCGTCATCCTGATCCGCGTGATCGACGGCGTGATCAAAAAGGGCCAGGAAATTCAGTTCATGGCGGCGGGGACCCGGCACCTCGTCGATCGCGTCGGATGCATGCGGCCGAAGCTCGAAATCCTCCCCGAGCTCGCCGCGGGCGAAATCGGGTTCATCACGGCCCAGATCAAGGAAGTCGCGCAAACCCGCGTCGGCGACACGATCACCGACGCCAAACGCCCGGCGCTGGAGGCGCTTCCGGGCTTCAAGGAAGTCCAGCCGGTCGTGTTCTGCGGGCTGTTTCCCGTCGACGCCAACGACTTCGAGAAACTGCGCGAGAGCATCAGCAAACTTCGCCTCAACGACGCGAGCTTCAGTTTCGAGACCGAGTCGAGCGCGGCGCTGGGCTTCGGCTTCCGCTGCGGGTTTCTGGGGCTGCTCCATCTTGAGATCATCCAGGAGCGGCTGACGCGAGAATACGACCTCGACCTGATCACGACCGCGCCCAGCGTGATCTATGAAATCCACCTTAACCACGGCCAGGGGGTGATCCACCTCCATAACCCGGCCGACATGCCCGAACCGAACCGGATCGACAGTATCGAAGAACCGTGGATCGAAGCGACGATCTACGTTCCCGACGACTATCTCGGCTCGATCCTGAAGCTGTGCCAGGACCGGCGCGGGGTGCAGAAGAACCTGACCTATGTCGGCGGGCGGGCGCAGGTGACGTACGAGCTTCCACTCAACGAAGTGGTGTTCGACTTCTACGACCGGCTTAAGAGCATCAGCCGGGGGTATGCGTCGTTCGACTATCACCAGATCGGCCACCGGCTGGGCGATCTCGTCAAGATGAACATCATGGTCAATGGCGAGCCGGTCGACGCGCTGTCGATGATCGTCCACCGGGGAACGGCAGAGGCGCGGGGGCGCGGCATGTGCGAGCGGTTGAAGGAACTGATCCCCAGGCATCTGTTCAAGATCCCGATCCAGGCGGCGATCGGCGGCAAGGTGATCGCGCGCGAGACGATCGGGGCGATGCGCAAGGACGTGACGGCGAAATGCTATGGCGGCGACATCAGCCGCAAGAAGAAACTGCTCGACAAGCAGAAGGAGGGCAAGAAACGGATGCGAGAGTATGGGAGCGTGTCGATCCCCCAAGAGGCGTTCATCGCCGCGCTCAGGATGGGGGATGAGGGTTAGGCCGCCGGGCCGGGCCATATCTCCAGCTTCAGATCGGGAACGTCGCGAAAATCGCGACCGTTGATCGTCACCAGCGTCAGATCGTGGACCAGATCAGTGGCGGCGATCATGCGATCGTTGGTCTTGCGTTTCGAATATCCCGCGGCGGCGAGGATTTCGGAATATGCGACCGCCTCGGCTCTGGTAAAATCGACGATCTTAAATGACCTGAGTATGACATCCAATCTCAGCCGGCGCGCGCGCATTTCCCCCGGATCGCGATAAACGCCGTTTTCCAGCTCAACCCGGGAAATCGTCGAAATCGCCGGAAGCTCGCCCAGCGCGAGGACGCGCGCGCGCACGTCTGGATCGCCGTCGCGCCAATGAATGGCAACGTCGGTGTCGATCAACACCGGCACGGTCAATCCCGGAATTCGATCGGTTCGCGCTTCTCGATATATACTCCGTCTACGTCAGAACCCGAAAATCTGAGGGATTGATGACGCGGAAATTGTCAGTGACCGAGTCACAGTAAGCAGGCCAATTTTTTGGGACGCGT
>JACDGO010000239.1 GCA_013821585.1 Sphingomonadaceae bacterium | reverse complement strand
GTCCTTCACCCCCGCGCGGCGCTTGAGCCAGCTTTCGTAAAGGTCGCCGCCTTGCGCGCACACCGCGAGCAGCGGCGACGCGAGCGCGAGCGCGAGCGGCAGCCCGGCCCAGCGCATCAACGCGAGTCCGAGAACGAGCGCGGCGGCCATTCCGCCGATCAGCCCCGCCCAGGTCTTGTTCGGGCTGATCGCCGGCGCGAGCTTCGGACCGCCCATCGCCCGTCCTGCGAAATAGGCGCCGATATCGGTCGCCCAGACGAGCGCGAGCGCCCACAATGTCAGCAAGAGACCCTGCGGCCGCTCGCGCAGCCAAAGCAGCGCGAACACCGGCAGCGCCACATAAATCACACCAAGACCCAACCGGCCCGAGCGCGCGGCGATCGCGACGAAGAAAGCGGCGCCCGCGATCAAGCCGATCGCGAAGAAGCCCGGTCCGGCAGCCCAGGGCGACATGATCGCGAGCGGAACCGAAAGCGTGAACATGCCGAGGCGCGTCACGCGCCGATCCGCCTTCGCCAGGCCTGCCCATTCGGCATACATGACCAGCGCCGCGGCGCTCGCGAGCACCCAGAAGGGAACCCCGCCGAGCCACAACGCGGCCAGCGCGACCGCGATCAGCGCGACGCCGACGAGGGTGCGCGTGGCGAGCTCGCTCACAGGCCTCCGAAACGCCGCTCGCGCCGTCCGAACGCATCGAGCGCGGCGGCGAGCGCGTCGCGGTCGAAGTCGGGCCAGAGCGTGTCGACGAACAGCAGCTCGGCATAGGCGGCCTGCCATAGCATGAAGTTCGACAGGCGCTGCTCGCCCGAGGTGCGGATCAGCAGGTCCACCGGCGGCAGCCCGGCGGTGTCAAGCGCGCCTTCGATCGCCGCGATGTCGATCGTCTTCGCCCCCGCGAGCCGGCCAAATGCGCGCACCATCTCGTCCTGCGAGCCATAGTTGAGCGCGACCGCCAGCGTCTGCCCGGCGTTTCCCGACGTGCGCGCGATCGCGGCGTCGATCATCGCGCGCAGATCGGGCGCGAACGCCGAAAGATCGCCGATCACGCGTAGCCGCACACCCGCATCGGCGAGCTCGTCGAGGTCGCTTTGAATGAAGCGGCGGAGAAGGCCCATCAGGTCGCCGACTTCCTCGGCCGGGCGTCGCCAGTTCTCCGAAGAGAAGGCGTAGAGCGTCAGCACTTCGATGCCGAGGTCGCGCGCCGCGCGCGTTACCGTGCGCACCGCCTCGATTCCCTTGCGGTGCCCGGCGATGCGCGGAAGATGCCGCTTCTTCGCCCAGCGCCCGTTGCCGTCCATGATGATCGCGACGTGGCGCGGAATCGCGTCGCCCGCTCCGGCGCTCACGCTTCGGGCCGCGGCCAGCGTCACTTGCCGAGGATTTCCTTTTCCTTCGCGCCGGTCGTCGCGTCGATGTCCGCGATCGTCGCGTCGGTGAGCTTTTGGACCTCGCCTTCGCGCCGCTTGCGCTCGTCCTCGCCGATTTCGCCCTTCTTCTCGTCCGCCTTGAGCGCGTCCATGCCGTCACGGCGGACGTTGCGCACGGCGACGCGCGCCTTTTCGGCATAGGAGCTGGCGAGCTTGGCGAGCTCCTTGCGCCGGTCCTCGGTCAGGTCGGGAATCGGCAGACGGATGTTCTGCCCGTCTACGATCGGATTGAGGCCAAGACCCGCCGAGCGGATCGCCTTGTCGACCGGTCCGACGTTCGAGCGGTCCCACACCTGCACCGAGAGCATGCGCGCCTCGGGCGCGGAGACGGTCGCCACTTGGTTGAGCGGCATGCTCGCGCCATAAACCTCGACCGTCACCGGCTCGAGCAGGTTGACCGATGCGCGGCCGGTGCGGAGCCCGCCGAGGTCATGCCTAAGCGAATCGACCGCCCCCGCCATGCGGCGCTCGAGGTCGGATTTGTCGTAAGCGGCCATTAGTTGGTCTCCCGGTCGGGGCTATCGCTGAGATCGATGGCGCGTGCGCCTCTCTCGATTACTGGCTTATTCTTTCTTTCGTGCCGAAGCTGAGCCGGCTTTTTTAACTCGACCGATATCTCACCCGAATCGAACGGAATAATCTCGGCCTCCGTTGTCCCCACCACCGTCGCCACGCCCTCGCCGTCGAGCACGCGGGCGAGGTTGCCCCGCTCGCGGATGTTGAACACGACGATCGGAATATCGTTGTCACGGCACAGCGCGATCGCGCTTGCGTCCATCACCTTGAGATTATCGGCAAGGACACGGTCGTAAGTCACTGTATCGTAACGTGTAGCGCCCGGCACCATCTTCGGGTCGGCATCATATACGCCGTCGACCGAAGTGCCCTTGAATAAGGCGTCGCACTTCATCTCGGCGGCGCGCAACGCGGCGCCGGTGTCGGTCGTGAAATAGGGACTGCCGGTGCCCGCGGCGAAAATGACGACGCGGCCCTTCTCGATGTGCCGCTCGGCGCGTCTGCGGATATAGGGTTCGCATACGCTCGACATCGGGATCGCCGACTGGACGCGCGTATCGACGCCGATCTGCTCGAGCGCGTTCTGCACCGCGAGCGCGTTCATGACCGTCGCGAGCATTCCCATATAGTCCGCCGTCGCGCGCTCGAAGCCCTTCGCCGCCGCCGCGATTCCGCGAAAGATGTTGCCGCCCCCAACGACGACGCACAGCTCGAAGCCCTGCCGCCGGGCGTCGGCGATCTCGCCCGCGACGCGCGCGGTCGACGCCGGGTCGATGCTGAGCCCGCCCTCGCCCATCAGCACTTCGCCCGACAGCTTCAGGAGGATGCGTTTGAAGCGGGGGCGGCTCATGGGCGAGCAAGGACCTTCAGGAGTTGAGGCGGCGCGGACACTAAGGCCGCGCCGCGCGCTTGTGAAGCTAGGCGGTCGGCTCGGGCTGCTTGACGCCCGACGCCGCGGCGACCTCCGCCGCGAAGTCGCTCTCGGCCTTCTCGATACCTTCGCCGAGCTGGAAGCGGACGTAGCCGGTCAGCGCGATGCTACCGCCCGCATCCTTCGCCGCCGCGGCGATGACGTCGGCGATCTTCGTCTTGTTGTCCATGACGAAGAGCTGGCTCATCAGCGTGTTTTCCTTGCGGAACTTGGTGATCGCGCCCGCGACCATCTTTTCGATAATGTCGGCGGGCTTGCCGCTTTCGGCCGCCTTTTCCATCGCGATCGCGCGCTCGCGCTCGACCAGCGCCGCGTCGAGACGCTCTTCGTGCAGCGCGAGCGGGCTCGCCGCGGCGATGTGCATCGCCAGCTGCTTGCCGAGCGCCTCGACCTTGCTCTTGTCGCCGTCGCCTTCGAGCGCCACCAGCACGCCGATCTTGCCGAGGCCGGGCGCCGCGGCGTTGTGGACATAGGACACGACTGCGCCCTGCTCGACTGAGACGGTCGCCACGCGCCGCAGCGACTGGTTCTCGCCGATCGTCGCGATGTTGGCGGTGAGCTGATCCTGAACGCTTCCGCCGCCCATCGGTGCGGCGGCAAGCGCCTCGACGCTTTGTCCGTTGGTGAGCGCGAGCTGCGTCACGTCGCGGACGAATGACTGGAATTGCTCGTTCTTGGCGACGAAATCGGTCTCCGAATTGACCTCGACAGCCGCGCCCGTGTTGCCGCTGACCGCGACACCGACAAGCCCTTCGGACGCGGTGCGCCCGGACTTCTTCGCGGCCGTCGCCAGCCCCTTGGTGCGCAGCCAGTCGATCGCGGCTTCGGTGTCGCCGCCGGTCTCGGTCAGCGCCTTCTTGCAATCCATCATGCCCGCGCCCGAACGGTCGCGCAGGTCCTTGACGGACGCGGCAGTGATCTCCGCCATGTCGTAATCCTTCAATCGGTTCGAACTAAGCCGCGGCCGCCTCGTCGGGCGTATCGGCCACCGGCTCGGCCGAAGCCACGGTCTCTTCGACGGCCGGCTCCGCCGGGACCTCATCGACAGCCGCTTCGGGCTTCGCCTTCGCCTTTGCCTTCGCGACCACAACTTCAGGCGTCGGCGCGGGGTCCGCAACCGTCGTTTCCGCTTCCGGCTCGGCAACCGCTACCTCAGGTTCCGTCTCCGCCAGCACGGCTTCCGCCGGCGGCTCGTCCATCGCGCCGAGATCGACGCCACGCGCCGCGGCGCCCGACTGGTTGCCGCGTGTCGCCGCTGCGCCGATCGCGTCGCAATAGAGGCGGATCGCGCGGCTGGCGTCGTCGTTGGCGGGGATCGGGAAAGCGATGCCGTCGGGGCTGACGTTCGAATCGAGGATCGCGACGACCGGGATGCCGAGCGTGTTGGCTTCCTTGATCGCGAGCTCTTCCTTGTTCGCGTCGATCACGAACATCACGTCGGGGATGCCGCCCATGTCGCGGATGCCGCCGAGCGAAAGCTCGAACTTGTCGCGCTGACGGGTGAGCTGAAGTACTTCCTTCTTGGTGAGCCCCGCGGTGTCGCCCGAAAGCTGCTCCTCCATCGCCTTGAAGCGCTTGATCGAGTTCGAGATCGTCTTCCAGTTGGTCAGCATTCCGCCCAGCCAGCGATGGTTGAC
>JACDGO010000238.1 GCA_013821585.1 Sphingomonadaceae bacterium | reverse complement strand
GTCTTGCGCTTCGATAGCGAATGCGATCCTGCCGATCCGAAGTGGCTCGATTACGACCTGGTGATCGCATCCGATG
This sequence comes from Sphingomonadaceae bacterium, assembly GCA_013821585.1. GTDB lineage: Bacteria > Pseudomonadota > Alphaproteobacteria > Sphingomonadales > Sphingomonadaceae > Sphingomonas_O. The sequence continues at coordinate 4,444 of JACDGO010000238.1, read as the reverse complement.
GCGCCAACTCGCGCTTCCGCGATGCGCAGGCTGAAGCGTTCGGGGTCGATGTCGACGTCCGTCCGAACAAGTTCGTCTGGCTTGGCACGACCAAGGCGTTCGACGCCTTCACATTTGCGTTCGAGCAGACCGAGCACGGCTGGATCTGGGCGCACGCCTATCGCTTCGACGACAATATTTCGACCTTCATCGTCGAATGCTCGCCCGACACCTGGCAGGCGCTGGGCTTCGACCGCATGGAGCCTGACGAGGCGATCGCGCGCTGTGAGCAAATCTTCGCGAAGTATCTCGACGGCAACCCGCTGATGTCGAACGCCACGCACCTGCGCGGCTCGGCGATGTGGCTCAACTTCCGGCGCATCCTCTGCGAGCGGTGGAGTTACCGCAACCTGATTCTGCTCGGCGACGCCGCCCATACGGCACATTTCTCGATCGGTTCGGGGACAAAGCTTGCGTTGGAGGACGCGATCAAGCTCGCCGAAGTGCTCAACCGGCCAGGCCTGTCACGTGACGCTGCGCTGGTGGAGTATCGCGACGAACGCAACGTCGAGGTGCTCAAGCTCCAGAACAGCGCCCGCAACTCGACCGAATGGTTCGAGACGCTCGACCGCTACCTCGATTTCGAACCAATCCAGTTCACTTATTCGCTGCTGACCCGGTCGCAGCGCGTCAGTCACGAGAACCTAAGGCTGCGCGACAAGCCCTGGCTGGAAAGCGTCGAGCGCTGGTTCAGGTCGCGCGCGCTCGGCCATCCGGCCAACGACGCGGCACCGCCGATGTTCGCGCCCTATCGGTTACGCGACATGGAACTGGCCAACCGCGTGGTGGTGTCGCCGATGGCGATGTATTCGGCAAGCGACGGGACGCCCAACGACTTTCATCTCGTGCATTACGGCAATCGCGCCCAGGGCGGCGCCGGGCTCGTCTATACCGAGATGACCTGCGTGTCGCCCGAAGCGCGCATCACCCCGGGCTGCGCCGGTATCTACACCTCCCAACAGGTCGCTGCGTGGCGGCGCATCGTCGACTTCGTCCATGCGAACTCGAAAGCGAAGATCTGCCTCCAGCTCGGCCATTCCGGGCCAAAGGGTTCGACCAAGGTCGGCTGGGAGGGGTATGACGTTCCGCTCGACGGCGGCAACTGGCCGGTGATCGCGGCTTCGGACGTCCCGTGGAGCAAGGATAACCAGGTACCGCGGGCGATGACGCGAGCTGACATGGACGAAGTGCGCGACCAGTTCGTCGAGGCGACGCGCAACGCCGAGCAGGCTGGCTTCGACATGGTCGAGCTGCACTGCGCGCATGGCTATCTCTTGTCGAGTTTCATCACGCCGCTCACCAACAAGCGCACCGACGATTATGGCGGTTGTCTCGACAACCGCCTGCGCTTCCCGCTCGAGCTGTTCCGGGCGATGCGCGCGGCCTGGCCGGAGGACAAGCCGATGTCGGTTCGCATTTCCGCCAATGACTGGATGGGCGACCTTGGCGTCACGCCCGACGAGGCGGTCGAGATCGCGCGCGCCTTCTCTGCGGCCGGCGCGGACCTGATCGACGTCTCCGCCGGGCAGACCTGGGCCGAGTGCTCGCCGGTCTACGGCCGGATGTTCCAGACGCCGTTCGCCGACCAGGTGCGCAACGAGGCGCATGTCGCGACCATGGCGGTCGGCAATATTTACGAGACCGATCACGTCAATTCGATCCTCGCCGCCGGTCGCGCGGACCTTGTCGCGATGGCGCGGCCGCATTTGATCGACCCGATGTGGACGCTGCGAGCGGCCGCGCAGCACGACTATCGCGGGGTGTTCGTCCCGCCGCCCTATCTTGGCGGGCAGGCGCAGCTCACTCGCAACCTCAAGCGTGCGGCCGAAATGGAAGCGGCGCTGAAGGCGTGATGCGACTGGCTGGATATCATGCGGTCGTCACTGGCGGCGGCACCGGCATCGGCGCGGCGATCGCTCGGGCGCTCGCCGCCGAAGGCGCGCGGCTGACGCTCGTCGGTCGCCGTCGCGAACGGCTGGAGGAGGTCGCGCGCGAACTTCCTGGGACCGCTGTCGCCGTCGGCGACGTGACGCTCCGCGAGCAGGTCGACGAAGCCTTTGCTGTGGCGCGCACGGCGCACGGGCCGATTTCGATCCTCGTCAACAATGCCGGCGCAGCGGATAGCGCGCCGTTCGCCAAGGTCAGCGCGGAAGCTTGGCGAAGCTGCATGGCGGTGAATCTCGATGCCCTGTTCCATTGCTGCCAGGCCGCGCTGCCGGACCTGCTCAGGGCACAATCTGGCCGCATTGTCACCATTGCCTCCACCGCCGGCCTCAAAGGCTACGGCTACACCGCGCCTTATGGGGCGGCGAAGCATGGCGCGATCGGGCTGACCCGCGCGCTGGCTGCCGAATTTGCCCGCACCGCATTGACCGTCAACGCCATCTGTCCCGGCTTTACGGATACCGACGTCGTCGCCGACGCCATCGCCAAGATCCGCGCCAAAACCGGTCGATCGGAGGAAGAAGCGCTGGCCGAGCTCGCGCGATTCAATCCGCAGCAGCGGCTGATCGAACCGCGCGAGGTGGCCGAAGCGCTCATCTGGCTGTGTCTGCCCGCGAGCAAGAGTATCACGGGACAGGCGATCGCCGTGGCCGGCGGAGAAGTCATGTGAGCAGCGCTGTCGTGACCATCCCTGAAAAGCATGGCGGCGATCTCGCCGATCGTTCGAGTGTGCGGCTCTGGCTGCGGCTGCTGAGCTGCACCATGACCATCGAGAAGATCGTCCAGCGGCGCCTGACCGACGGGTTCAACACCACCCTCCCCCGCTTCGACGTGCTCGCCGCCCTCGAGCGCCGCCCGCAGGGGATGACGATGGGCGAACTGTCGCGGGCGCTGCTCGTCTCGAACGGCAATGTCACCGCGATCGTGCAGAAGCTCGTGAAGGACGGCGCGGTCACCAGCACGCCGCTGGCGAGCGACCGCCGCTCGTCGCTGATCCAGCTTACGCCAGCTGGTGCCAAGTCCTTTAAGGGTCTCGCACGGGCGCACCACGACTGGATCGACACTCTTTTCGCCGATCTCCAGCCCGCCGAACGCGATGCGATGTTTTCCGCGCTCGGCCATCTCAAGCAGTCGCTCGGTAATGCGGCGCATAAGGACCGGTCATGAACCCCGAGACATTCGCACCGGCGCACTTCCTGTGGGATTTTTCCGACGGCGTCGCGACGGTCACGCTTAACCGGCCGGAGCGCAAGAATCCGCTGACCTTCGAAAGCTATGCGGAACTGCGCGACACGTTTCGCGATCTGGTCGGTGCACCCAAGGTCAAGACAGTTGTGGTGACCGGCGCCGGCGCCAATTTCAGCTCGGGCGGCGATGTCCATGAGATCATCGGCCCGCTGACGAAAATGTCGATGCCGGCGTTGTTAAACTTCACTCGTATGACCGGCGACCTGGTCAAGGCGATGCGCGCCTGTCCCCAGCCGATCATCGCCGCGCTTGACGGGGTGTGCGTCGGCGCGGGCGCGATCATGGCGATGGCGTCGGACCTGCGGCTGGCAACCCCGGAGACCGAGACGGCATTCCTGTTCACGCGCGTCGGGCTGGCAGGCTGTGACATGGGTGCCTGCGCGATCCTGCCCCGGATCATCGGCCAGGGGCGAGCGTCGGAACTGCTGTTCACCGGACGGGTGATGACGGCGCAGGAGGGCGAGCGATGGGGCTTTCACAATCGGGTCGTCGCCCGCGATGCGTTGCTGCCCGAAGCGCGGGCGCTGGCCCTGCGCCTCGCCACCGGCCCGACCTTCGCGCACGGCATCACGAAGACGCAGCTCTCGACCGAATGGAATGTCAGCCTCGAAACCGCGATCGAGATGGAGGCGCAGGCGCAGGCGCTGTGCATGGCGACCAATGATTTCCGCCGGGCGTTCGAAGCCTTCGCTGCCAAGAAGCGGCCCGAATTCAAAGGCGACTGATGGCCGACCGCAGCTTCCTCGACTGGCCGTTCTTCGATGACAGCCACCGCCGTTTGGCCGACCGGCTGGAGGAATGGTGTGCGTCAGAATTGCAGGCGGAGCATGGCGACGACCTCGATCAGGAATGCCGCGCGCTCGTGCGCAAGCTCGGCGACGGCGGCTGGCTGCGCTATTGCGTCCCGGCAGCTTATGGGGGCGTGTTCGAGCACCTCGACGTTCGCTCGCTTGCGCTGATCCGCGAAACGTTGGCCCGCCATTCGGGGCTCGCCGATTTCGCCTTCGCGATGCAGGGCCTGGGCTCGGGGACGATCAGCCTGTTCGGCAACGAGGTGCAGAAACAGGCCTATCTCACGGCAGCCGGGCGGGGTGACAAAATCGCCGCCTTCGCCCTGACCGAACCTGAATCGGGCTCGGACGTGGCATCGATGGAAACCAGCGCCGTCGCGGGCAACGGCGGATATCTGGTGAACGGAGCCAAGACCTACATC
>JACDGO010000237.1 GCA_013821585.1 Sphingomonadaceae bacterium | reverse complement strand
GTCGTCGTCGGGCACGTCGAGCGCCTGATAATGTTTGTGGCCGAGCCCTTCGAAGAAATCCATGTCGACGATGGTCGCGCCGGTCGCGACGACGCCGTCGATCATGTTTGATCGCAGCAGTTCGGCATAAAGGTCCATGCACCCGCCCGCGCTCGTCGAGCCGGCGATGACGAGGAAGATTGTGCACTCGGGGTCTTCGAGCATCTGGTTGTAGATGCGCGTCGCGCGCGCGAGGTCTCGGGCAGTAAAGCTCATCTTGCCCATCGCGTCGACGATCGGCCGCGCGTCGAAGGTCGTGATGTCGATGTGCTCGACCTCGGTCGAGAGCAGCGCGGCCTTGCGCGTGTCGTTGAGGGGGAGGGGAGACATATGGCTAAAGCGTCGCGACGTTCGACGCCGCCACGCGTTCCGGCTCCGCGTAAAGCGAATCCATCGGCTCGTCGGAAACCTCGTGCGTCTCCACCGCGCCGAAGCCGTTGAAGCCGGTCCGCATCGCGCAGCCATAGGCGCCGAGCATGCCGATCTCGATGTAGTCGCCCGCCGCCACGTCGGCGGGGAGGAGGAACGGCCCCGCCATATGGTCGAGGTCGTCGCACGTCGGCCCGTAGAAACTGAACGCCATGTCGCGCGCGTTCGAATCGGGCTCGCGAAGCAGCGCGACCGGGAAACGCCAGCCGAGGTGCGCCGCGTCGAACAGCGCGCCGTACGCGCCGTCGTTGATGTACAACTCCGCGCCGCGCCGCTTCTCGACGCGGACGATCAGCGACGAATATTCGGCGCACAGCGCGCGGCCGGGCTCGCACCACAGTTCGGCCGAATAGCTGATGGGCAGATCTTCGAACGCGCGATGGATGACGGCGAAATAGGCGTCGAGCGGCGGCGGCTCCATGCCGGGATAGGTCGATGGAAAGCCGCCGCCGACATCGACGATGTCGACGGTGACGCCCGCGTCGACGATCGCCGCACGCACGCGCTCCATCGCGTCCGAATAGGCGGCCGGAGTCATCGCCTGGCTGCCGACGTGGAAACAGATGCCGAGCGCGTCGGACGCCTGCCGCGTCGCGATCAGCAGCTGGCGGATTTCGGAGGGCTCCGCGCCGAACTTCGCCGCGAGGCTGAGCTTGGCGTGCTCGGACGAGACGCGCAGCCGCACGCACAGGTTAAGGTCTTCGGCGCCCCTGGTCGCGCGGACGATCTTTTCCAGCTCCTCGATCGTGTCGAGCGAGAAGGTGCGCACCCCGTGCGTGAAATATGCCTCGGCGATCGTCTCCTTGGCCTTGACGGGGTGCATGAAGCACAAGGTCGCGGCCGGCAGCGCGCGCGCGACGAGCCGCACCTCGGCTATCGAGGCGACATCGTAATGCGTGATCCCGCTCTCCCACAGGAGGGCGAGCAGATCGGGCGAGGGGTTCGCCTTGACCGCATAGATCGACCGCCCCGGGAACTTCTCCGCGAAGAAGCGGGCGGCGCGCCTGGCAGCGTGCGGACGAACGAGCGTAACCGGCTGAACCGGCTTGCGGGCGGTCGCTAGCCCCAGCGCGCTATGATGCTTGTGCAATTCAAGGGACCTCCAATGTCGTGAGACAAGTTCGAAAAAGCTGCCTTGCGGTTGGAAGTCCCATGGGGCAGCGGCGGCGGATATATGAACGTGTTGCCCCACTGTAAAGATTGGAATCGGCGATGAGCGCCGAAACGCGGCGGCCCGGTGCGGCCGGGTGCCGGATCGCGGCGGAAAAGCTGGCGGAAATCGTCGCGCCGACGCTGCTTCTTCCGCTCGAAATTTCGGGCGCGACGGTGTGGTTTAAGGCCGAATCGCTCCAGCCGGTCGGCGCGTTCAAGCTGCGCGGCGCGTGGCACCGGCTGACCGCGCTCGACAATGCCGAGCGCGCGGCGGGCGTCGTCGCCTTCTCCTCAGGCAATCACGCGCAGGGCGTCGCCTGGGCGGCGCGGCGGCTCGGCATCCGCGCGACCATCGTCATGCCGTCGGATGCGCCCGCGGCGAAGCTCGCGGGCACGCGCGCGCTCGGCGCGGAAATCGTGCTTTACGACCGCGCGACCGAAAGCCGTGAGGCGATCGCCGCCGCGCTCGCCGAAGCGCGCGGCGCGACATTGGTGCCCAGCTTCGACGATCCGTGGATCATCGAAGGGCAGGGGAGCGCGGGCATCGAGGCGGGTGCGCAACTCGGCGGACAGCCCGATCTGATCGTCACGCCGTGCGGCGGCGGCGGGCTAGCGGCGGGCCTAGCGCTCGCTTGCCCCGACGCGCGGATCGTCACCGTCGAGCCCGAAGGGTGGGACGACATGGCGCGCTCGCTTGCGGGCGGCCGGATCGTCGAGGTCGCGCACGACGCGCCGCCGACCGCGTGCGACGCGTTGATGACGCGGCGCGTCTCGCCGCTGACCTTCGACATCCTTCGCGCGCACGGCGCCAGCGGCGTCGCGGTGAGCGAAGCCGGGATCGAGGACGCGATTCGCTTCGCCTTCGCGAACCTGCGGCTCGTTCTCGAACCCGGCGGCGCCGTCGCGCTCGCCGCGCTGCTGGCGGGGAAGGTGACGCCCGGCGAACGAACGGTCGTTCTCCTGTCGGGTGGCAACATCGACCCCGCGCAATTCGCGGCGATCCTCGGACGATGATGGGCGACGCGACCTTCGATCTGTTTCTTGGCGTCGCGATGATAGCGGTGTTCGCGCTGACAGCCGGCGGCGTCGTGCTGCTGCGGCGCGGGGACGATCGCAAGCGCGGCTGGCTGATGCTCGTCGCGGCGCTGGTGCTGCTTGGCAACGTCCTGATCTGGACGATTTAGGCCTCGCGGTCGAATGCGTTGCGTTGACCGCGATAGGGCAGATCGTCGGCGGCGTGCATGTCGCCGGTCGACGTCTGGAGTTCGAGCCGTTCGAGGTCGCGTTCGCGATATGCGCGCTCGGCCTCGCCGATCGCGTCGTCCTCGATATTCAGTGCGCCGAGCGCGTCCTTTCCCATGCGGATCGCCGATTCATAGACTTCGCGCACACGCCCCGCGAGATCGAGCGGAGCGAGCGCCATCATCTGCCGCCGGTCGAACGCGCGCACCAGCACGCCCGCCTCCGGGAAGGCATTCAGCACCGGCTCGAGCTCTTTCGGCCCGAGAGTGGCGTCGTCGATGCAGTACAGGATTAACCGCGCCTGCTCGGCGCCCGCGACGCGCAGCAAATCGACACGCCGCCCGTCGCCGTAATAAACCTTGGCGCCGAACTCGGCGGTGCGCTCGATCTGCGACGGCTTCACGTCGATCAGCGTGACCGACAGCCCGTGCGCGAGCAGCATCTGTGACACCGTCTGGCCGAAGCGGCCGTAGCCGACGACGATCGCGCTCGCCTGTTCGGCGGCTTCCGGCCCTTCGAGCTTGTCCGCCGGCTCGGGCGCATATTCGAAGCGGCGCGCGATCATCAGCAGGAACGGCGTCGTCGCCATCGACAGCGTGACGACCGCGCCGAACAGGCTGGCGGCGGCGGGCTCGATGAGGAGCGCGCCCTGCGCCTGCGCGAACAGCACGAAGCCGAACTCGCCGCCCTGGCTAAGCAACAGGCCGAGGCCGAGCGCGGGGCGCGTCTTCATTCCGAACGCGCGCGCGAGCGCGAAGATAAGCGCGGTCTTTACGACGACGACGCCCGCCGCGAGGCCGATCACGAGCAGCGGATTGGCGACGATCACGCCGAGGTCGAGCACCATGCCGACCGCCATGAAGAACAGGCCGAGCAGGATCGCGCGAAACGGCTCGACGTCCGCTTCGATCTCGTGGCGATAGGGAGAATCGGCGAGCATCACGCCCGCGACGAACGCGCCGAGCGCGATCGACAGATGCAGTGTCTCCATCGCCGCCGCGCTCGCGAGCACGGTGAACAGGCCGATGACGACGAACAGCTCGCGCTCGCCGAGGCGTCCCGTGAGCTGAAGCAATGGCCGGATCAGGAATCGCCCCGCGAGCACGAGCGCGACGACCGCGCCGACGGTGTAGAGAGCGAGAATTCCGCCCGGAGGCACGGACGGATCGGCGGGCGCGCGCGACAGCGCGGCGATGATCGTAATCAACGGGACGATCGACAGATCCTGGAACAGCAGGATCGAAAAGGCGCGCTCGCCAAACGGCGTGTTGATCCGGCCCGAGGATTTGAGGCTCGGCAGCACCTGCGCGGTCGACGACAGCGCGAGCGGGAGGCCGAGCGCGAGCGCCGCGCCCCAGCTGAATGCGCTCACCATGCCGACCAGCAGCGCGAGCGCCAGCCCGCAAACGACGACCTGGATCAGGCCGAGCCCGAAAATGTCGCGCTTGAGCCGCCACAGCCGCGCCGGGTTGAGCTCGAGCCCGACCAGAAAAAGCAGCAGCGCGATGCCGATCTCCGCGATGCCGAGCTTCGACTGACCTCCGCCGATCAGCCCGAACCCGTAAGGCCCGACGAGCGCGCCGCCGATCAGATAGCCGAGCACCGCGCCGAGACCGAGCCGCTTCGACAGCGGTACGAACACGACCGCCGCGACGAGGTACGTCAG
>JACDGO010000236.1 GCA_013821585.1 Sphingomonadaceae bacterium | reverse complement strand
CGCACAGCCGCACCACGCCATCGCCCGCGACCGGCGCGAGCGCCGCGACCAGCGCCTCGAGCCCCTTGCGCCGCACCGCAACGGTCGGGACCACCGGCACGCCGAGCGATTGCGCGAGCGCGGGCACGTCGATCTCCAGCCCGTCGCGCGCGGCGAGATCGATCATATTGAGCGCGACGACCACCGGCATGCCTAGGCCGATCAGCTCGAGTGTGAAGCGCAGATGATTGTCGAGGTTCGACGCGTCGACGACGACGATCAGCGCCGACGGCAGCCGCTCGCCCGCCTGCGTGCCGAGGATCACGTCGCGCGTCACGCGCTCGTCAGGGCTCGACGGCGTCAGGCTATAGGTGCCGGGCAGGTCGACGAGCTCGACCGGCCGCCCGTCGGGCAGCGCGATCCGCCCCGCGTGGCGCTCGACGGTGACGCCGGGATAATTGCCGACCTTCTGCCGCGCGCCGGTCAGCGCGTTGAATAGCGCCGACTTGCCCGCGTTGGGATTGCCGACGACCGCGACCATCGGCATCGCGGTCTCCGCGGCGGCGATGGGCGCATAGGCGTTCACTTCAGCGGATCGACCGTGACCGCGGCGGCATGCGCGGCGCGGATCGCGACTGTCATCCGCCCGATCCTGACCGCGAGCGGGTCGCGAGCGGTGATTCCTCCACCATGCAGCGGCTCGACCGCGACGCCCTCGTCGAACCCCAGCTCGCGCAATCGCCGCCCGTCGCGCTCGCTGAGCGCGGGCCAGTCGATCGTCCGAATCACGCCCTCGATGCGAAAGGGAAGGAGGTCGAGCGTCATTGCGACTGATTATCAATAACTTTAACGACGCGCCAGCCCCATCGCTCGGGCTCCTCTCGCTACCGGCTTTAGCACCTGCTAGGCGTCCTTAATGCCTTCCGCCGCCGCCTCAGCCCGCGAAATCCTGACCCGGCTGCACGAGGTAATGGCCGCGCGAACAGGGGCGCAGGCCAAGCTCAATCGCGTAGTCGGGATCATCGGCGAAGCGCTCGCAAGCGAGGTCTGCTCGATCTATCTGCTGCGCGACGGCGTGCTCGAGCTCTATGCGACGCGCGGATTGAAGCAGGAGGCGGTGCATGTCACCAAACTCGCGCTCGGCGAGGGGTTGGTCGGCACGATCGCCGAGAATGTCGAGACGCTGAACCTCGACGAGGCGACGAGCCACCCCGACTTCGCCTACAAGCCCGAAACCGGTGAGGAGTTGTATCACAGCTTCGCCGGCGTCCCGATCGTGCGGCGCGAGGCGGCGGTCGGCGTGCTCTGCATCCAGCATGCAGAGCCGCGCCGCTACGAGGAAGTCGAGATCGAGGCGCTTCAGACGGTGGCGATGGTGCTGTCCGAACTGATCGCCAACGCCGGCTTGGTCGACGACCGCCGCCGCGCCGCCGACCGCGTCCAGCAGACGCAGACGGTGCGCCTGACCGGCCTTAAGCTCGTCGACGGCATGGCGCGTGGGCAGGCGGTCTATCATCAGCCGCGCATCACTATCGAGCACACCGTCGCCGAGGACACCGAGGCCGAGCGCCACCGCGTCTATTCGGCGTTCGACAAGATGCGCGAGCAGATCGACCGTATGGCGACGCAGGCCGAGTTCGGCGTCGACGCGGAGACGAGGGAGGTCATCGAGACCTACAAGATGTTCGCCTATGACGAGGGCTGGGGCCGACGGATCAACGAGGCGATCGATTCAGGACTGACAGCCGAGGCGGCGATCGAGCGCGTCCAGCAGCGCACACGGATGCGGATGCGCCAGATCGACGATCCGCTGCTGCGCGACCGGATGCACGACCTTGAGGATCTGGCAAACCGGCTGCTCAGGATCGTTTCGGGCCAGCTCGGCACCGCGGCGCAGGCGGGCCTCAGGCAGGACGCGATCCTGATCGCGCGCAACCTCGGCCCCGCCGAGCTGCTCGAATACGACCGCCGACGGCTGAAGGGCGTGATCCTCGAGGAAGGGTTGCTGACCGCACACGTCACCATCGTCGCGCGCGCGATGGGCGTGCCCGTGCTCGGACGGGTCAGGGACGTGCGCCGGACGATCGCCGACGGCGACGACATCCTCCTCGACGTAACCGAAGGCGTCGTCACCGTCCGGCCGACGCCGCCGATGGAGGAGGCGTTCGATTCGAAGCTCCTCGTCGGCCACAAGCGCCGCGCGCAATTCGCCCGGATGCGCGAGCTGCCGCCGGTGTCGAAGGACGGCGTGCGCATGACGTTGATGGTCAACGCGGGGCTTCGCGACGATGTCGCCGCGCTCGACATGACCGGCGCGGACGGCATCGGCCTGTTCCGTACAGAGTTCCAATTCCTCGTCTCGGCGACCTTGCCGGGGCGTCAGCAGCAGCAGCGGCTCTATCGCGACGTGCTCGACGCGGCGGGCGACCGTCCCGTCATCTTCCGTACGGTCGACATCGGCGGCGACAAGGCGCTTCCCTATCTGCGCGGCGGCGACGGGGAAGATGGCGAGGACAATCCTGCGATGGGCTGGCGCGCGCTCAGGCTCGCGCTCGACCGCGGCGGGCTGATGAAGGCGCAGGCGCGCGCGCTGCTCGAAGCGGCCGCCGGGCGCACGCTCAGCGTCATGTTCCCGATGGTCAGCGAGCCGTGGGAGTTCGACGAAGCGAAGGCGCTGATCGAGGCGCAGCGCGCGTGGTTGCACAGCCGCAGCAAGCGCCTGCCGCTCGCGATCCGCTATGGCGCGATGCTCGAAGTGCCTGCGCTCGCCGAGATGCTCGACGTGCTGCTGCCCAAGCTCGACTTCCTGTCGATCGGCACCAACGACCTCACCCAGTTTCTGTTCGCCGCCGACCGCGCCAACCCGCGATTGGCCGAGCGCTACGACTGGCTAAGTCCGGCGATCCTGCGCTTCCTCGCGCGCGTCGCGGGCACGGTGCGGGCAACCGGCGTGCTGCTCGGCGTGTGCGGAGAGATGGGGGGGCGGCCTCTGGAAGCGATGACGCTGATCGGCCTCGGCATCGAGCGGCTGTCGATCACGCCCGCGGCGATCGGCCCGGTCAAGGCGATGGTGCGCTCGCTCGACGTCGCGGCGTTGCGCGTGGCGATGCCCGGCTGGCTCGCCGCGCCCCCTTCGGACATGCGCGACACGCTTGCCGGATGGGCGCGTGACAACGGCGTCGAAATCGCCTGATCGCGCGGGACTCGCGGGCTGACGCGTAACCGTTGACAGCGTGGGGTGCGAGCGTTGACATAGATCAACCGCTGCGTGGTCGCATTTGCGGCGGGGAGAGACGAATTCATGGTCGACGGCGAGGTTCACGACCCCGGCCTGTTCCCGCCCGGCGTCGGCGAGCGGCTGCGTGTGTTGCGCGAGCAGGCGGGACTCGACCTCAACGACATCGGCACGCGCACGCGAATCCCCGTGCGTCACCTCGCGGCGATCGAGCGTGGCGACTTCGCCGCGCTCCCGTCCGCCACCTACAGCCTAGGCTTCACCAAGGCCTATGCGCGCGCGCTCGGCGCCGACGAGAACGCGCTGGTTCACGATCTGCGCGACGAACTCGGCCGCGAACAGCCCGAGACCCGCACCACACAGGTCTACGAACCGGCCGATCCGTCGCGCGTCCCGCCGCGTGTCCTCGCCTGGACCGCGGCGATTCTCGCGCTGCTGATGGCGGTCGGTTACGGCGTCTGGCGCAGCGAATGGTTCGACGGACCCGTACTGCCCGCGCCGGCCGTGTCGCCCGCACCCGCTCCGCGCGCGACCGCGCCTGCGGTCCCGACAGCGGCCACGCCCTCGAACGGCGAGGTCGTGCTGACGGCCTCCGCGCCGGTGTGGGTGCGGATCACCGATGCGGGCGGCGCGAAGCTGATCGAAAGAGAGCTGGCGGCCGGTGAACACTACGCGGTACCGCGCGACGCGCGCGATCCGAAGATTTTGACCGGCCGCGCCGAGTCGCTCACCGTGACCGTCGACGGTCGGCCGGTTGCGCCGCTCGGGCCGCCGGCCACGACGGTCACGACCGGAATTAGCGCGGCGGCGCTGGCGGCGCGTCCGCCCGCTCCACCAGCGTCGGCGCAATAATCATCATCGGCGGGGATCATTGATGCGGTTGAAGGTCTTTACGGCGCTGGTCGCGGGCGCGGCGCTCGCCGGTTCGGCGGGGGCGCAGACGGCGGGCAATCTCGCCCCGCGCGTCGACAAGCTCGAAAAGGAGATGAAGGCGGTTCAGCGCACCGTCTTTCCGCAAGGCGTGCCCGTCCAGCCGGAGATCGGCGGAACGCCTCCGCCCGCGACCGCCGCGGGCGACGCCGCCTCCACGCCCGTCACCGACCTGACCGCGCGCGTCGACGCGCTCGAAAAGGGCCTCGCCGCGATGACCGGCCAGGTCGAGCAGAACGGCAACCGTCTGCGCCTCGCAGAAGAGGCGATGAAGGTGCTCGAGGCCCGGGTGAAGGCGCTCGAGCCTGTCGCCGCCGCGGTTCCCGCCGCCAACGATCCGCCCGCAGCCGTGCGCGATCGCCCCGCGCCGACATCGACGGGCGCATCGCC
>JACDGO010000235.1 GCA_013821585.1 Sphingomonadaceae bacterium | reverse complement strand
GGATAGTCGCGCGCGGCGGCGAGCACGGCAATGCCGGGCCAGTCGCCGGGATCGTCGCGCGCGCCGCCGAGAAAGGCGGCCAGGCGGTCGCGCGCCTCCGCCAGCTCGGCCGCGTTGCGGCCGACGATATGCGCGCCGAGGATTGCCGCCGCCGCCTGACCGAGCGCGCAGGCGCGCGCGTCCTGCCCGAATTCGGCCACGCGGCCTTGGGCATCGAGCGACAGGTCGACCGTCACGCGGCTTCCGCAGGTCGCCGAACGGCGCTCCTCCGTCGCCTGCGGGTGCGTCAGCCTCGGCTGCCCGCCGAGCGAAGCGGCGAGGCGAAGGATGTCCAGCGTGTAGAGCGGCGCACTCAAGCCGCCCGCCGCCGTTGCACGAAATCGACCAGCGCCGCGCTCGACGCGCGCAGCAACGGATAGGTGCGCGAGTTCGTCATCCAATGCGGTCGCGGGCTCGCGGCGCCGTGGAGCGTGTCGTTGATCAGCGATGCGAAAAGAAACATCAGCGTCGCGCCGATCAGTCCCTTGAGCGCGCCGAAGCCCAGGCCGAGCAGCCGGTCGAACGGCCCCAGAAACGATGCGCGCGTGTGCATCCCGAGTTTTCGGCCGATCATCCGCACCGCGAGGAGCGTGATTCCAAACAGCAACGCGAAAGCCAAGACGGCGGCGCCCGCCTCGGTGCCGATCGGCCGTGCGAGCGCGGCCGCGGCAGGCGCATGGAACAGCTTGACCGCGACGATCGCGACCACCCAGGCCGCGAGCGAAAGGACTTCGTGGACGAATCCGCGCAGCAAGCCGAACATCGCGCCCGCGCCGACAACGAGCAGCACGAGGACGTCGAGCGCCGTCAGCGAAGCGGTCATCAGAACGCCCGTTCGAGGCGATGCAGCAAATGACGCGCGGGACTCGGGGCAACCGAGTCGTCGCGCGTTCCCGCGTCGAGCCGCTCGACCCGGCGGTAAAGCTCGATGCTCCCCTCGATCAGCGTCCGCGCGTCGGCCGGCATCCGGGCGAGCGTTGCCTCCTCACTCGCGACCGCGCCGCCGAGTCGCCGCGCCGGCGATCGCGCGTCGTCCGGCGCGATCTCCCCCGCCTCGACCGCGCGCTGGGTGAGCAGCCACGCGATCACATGCATCAGCCGCGTCGTCACCTTGAGCGATTCGCACGAGAAGACAACGCGGTCGAGCGGCGCGAGCTCGCCACGGCCGCTTGCGCCGGAGTCGTCGAAATAACCGCGCGCCTCGTCGGCGAGCAGCATCGCTTCGGTATAGAGGCCGTCGATCAGGCGCTGCGCGAGCATGGCGCTCCCTTGCCACAGCGCCGCGCCGCGCGAAACGCGATTTGATCCTTAACGTCGAAGGGTCACGCGATGATGTCCGGGATCAGCATGGTCTCGAGCCGGCTGATCTGGTCCTTGAGGAAGAGCTTGCGCTTCTTGAGGCGCGCGGCGCGCAGCTGGTCGGGTGTTCCTTTCGCCGCCAGCGCGTCGATCGCGGCGTCGAGATCGCGGTGCTCAGTGCGCAGCTGGTCGAGGCGGGCGGTCAGGTCTGCGTCGGTCACGGAAGGGAGCGATAGCTGGCGCGAACCGCGCGTTCAACGGCCGGTCGCGACCGCGCCGTCGATTCACCGAATCGGAACCGAAAAAGAGGGAGACAAAGGCAGGGTTTGATGGTTCAATCGACTTCCCCACCAAGCATGAGGAGCAGCGTCCATGGACAGCGCACATGTCTCGGCACTCGAAGCCAAACATGCCGGAATCGACCGGCGCCTTGCCGAGGAGACTCGCCGTCCGATGCCCGACTCCGCGCTCATCAGCGCGCTCAAGAAACAGAAATTGAAGGTGAAGGAGGCGCTCGCGTCGCTGGTGCGCTGAGCTACTGGCCGGTGCGCAGGCCCGGCCGCCGCGAATAATCGTGGATGCGCTTGTAGATTTGCGGGCGCGGCCCCGGCGGGGCGGCGATGCCGCGCGCGGCATGCGGGTCGATTTCAATATCAAAAGCGATTCCCGCGCGCCCCGGCTGCGTCCAGGCGACGAAGCCCTCGACCTCGCCGACGCCGCGCAGATCGGTCGCTACGCGCGCCCGCTCGGGCAATGTCGCGTCGCCGTCGATCATCATGCCGCGCGGCGACAGGTTGCGGACTCGCATCGTCACCGGTTTGCGCAGCCCCTCCACGGTCAGCTCCACCTTGAACAGCAGGCTGTCGCGGGCCGCCTTGCGGTCGCCGAGCGTGAATTCTTCATCGGTCATGGCTGCGGGTTCTAGCGCGCGAAGCTCGCCAAAGCGTAAACGCGGCTATTCGTCGCGTGAGACTTTTTCGTTGCGCTCGTGGCGCTCCTGCGCCTCGAGCGTCATCGTCGCGATCGGTCGCGCCTCAAGCCGGCCGAGCGAGATCGGCTCGCCGGTCACTTCGCAAAAGCCGTATTCTCCGTCGTCGATGCGGCGCAGGGCGGCGTCGATCTTGGCGATCAGCTTGCGCTGACGGTCGCGCGTCCTGAGCTCGATCGACCAATCGGTCTCGCTCGATGCGCGGTCTGTAATGTCGGGCTCGCGCAGCGGTTCATTCTGCAACGTCGCCAGCGTGTCCTGCGATTCGCGCAGGATCGCGTCCTTCCAGCCGATTAGCTTGGCGCGGAAATAATTGAGCTGACGGTCATTCATGAACGGTTCGTCGCCGGACGGACGATAGTCGGCGCCCCCGTCGCTCACCGCGCGTTCCCGATAGCCGTCACCGTTGTGCATCCCCACCGCCAGAGTCGCCAACCTTGCTCTCCTTACGCATCCTGGCTCCGGCATCGTTGCGTGTGCCGATGACCCGAGATGCGTCGGCGCGGCCTATAGCTACGCCCCGCTGGGGGCACAAGCGACGGGCGATCAACGAATTTCGCCGCGATGGCGGTTATGAAACAGCCCCTAAATGGAACATTAACCGCGCTTGTTGCGGAGCAACCTCGTGAATCCCGCGATCGGACGCTTAAAAAAGCGTTAACACGCTTGCGCAGGCCCCGAGACTCTGCACGGTGTCGCTCTGCCATTAGCGCGGCACGGCGAAAATTCGGCGCGTCGCGTCAAACGGGGAAGCGGTCATGTCGGTGAAAATGGGTCTCGCGAAACTTTGCGCCATCGCGGCCGGGGGCGCAATCGTCGGCGGCGGCGCGATGCACTCGGTGCAGCAGCCGCGCGTCCACAATGCTCAGCCGCATAAAGGCGTGAAGCGCGTCCATCATCGCCTCGCCGCGGTCCAGCCGCGCCGCGTCGTCAAGCGTGTGCGCCGCACGGTCACGGCTTGCGTCGCGGGTCCGGCCACCGTGACCACGACGACGACGCGTGCACCGCTGCCGCCGATGGCGCCGCCCGAGGTCGCCTATGCGCCGCCCGAGGGGGGATCGGGCGGCGTTCCCGTCGTAATCGGCGGATCGGGCGGTTTTGGTGGTTTCGGCGGCGGCTTCTTCGCGGGCGGGTTTTTCGGTGGCGGAAGCAGCGGCGGCATCGTCGTCTCCTCGACGAGCAGCGGCGGTTCGAGCTCGACATCGTCGGGCGGTTCGGGAGGGAGTTCGAGCTCGACGTCCACCGGCGGCAGCTCGACCTCGACGGGCGGTTCCTCTTCAAGCACGTCCAGCGGGAACGTTTCCTCGACATCCTCGTCGAGTGGAAATGTCTCGTCGACCAGTTCGTCGAGCGGCAATGTGTCGTCATCGACGAGTTCGTCGACCAGCGGCTCTTCCTCGACCAGCAGTTCTTCATCGACGAGCAGCTCGACCAGCTCTTCGAGTGGGGGAAGCACGAGCGGTGGCGAACCGCATCCGGTGCCGGCGCCGCCGATGGTTCTGCTGTTCGGCATCGGCGCGGCCGGTCTTGTTGCACGCGGCCGCCTGGCGAAGGCGCGCGCCTAGCCGAGCATTCTTCGTCCGCGCCGGATCGCCCGGTAAGCGAGCGATTTCGCGCGATTGCGTGACGGCCAGGCAGCCGGCGACCGGGGGTCCAGACCGGCGCCCCGCAGTACGCTGTTGAGGCCGCGTGCGTCGGCTTCTTCATAGCTCCAGTGCGTGCGCCAGGTGATCGACAGGCTGACCGAGGGCTCTGGGCCGTTCCTGACCCAGTGCGGCCATTTGAGCGGGACGTGCACCGCGTCTCCGGGCTTCAACTCATAGGTCGCGCCGCGCACCGCGAATTCGTCGCGCCACGCGACGTTGCGGTGGCCGCCGACGTGATAGGCTTCGTGCTTCTCGGCCGGAACCGCGTTCTCGTCTCCCGGCACGACCATCATCGTCTTCGTGCCCCGGATCTGGAGCAGCACATTGTGCTCGGGATCAAGGTGAAACGGTGTCACCGCGCCCGGCGACGAGACGAAGACGAAGCCGACGCGCGTCAGCATCACGCCGGTCGCGGGTGTCACGACGCTCGCGAGTTCGTCGAGCGCCGAGTCGAGCAGCATGCGATACGCAGGATCGCGGTTGACGTTCTTCAGGACCATCCAGCTGCCGCATTCCTCGATGCGACGGATCGTTTCCTCGGCCGAGAGGCCGGTGTGCGACAC
>JACDGO010000234.1 GCA_013821585.1 Sphingomonadaceae bacterium | reverse complement strand
GTCGCTTACGGCCTCGACAAATTCCCCGATCAGCGCGCCATGGTGGAAGCCGACCCCGGCCTGATCGGCAACGCTGTCCAGGAAATCATTCGCTGGCAGACCCCGCTCGCGCATATGCGCCGCACCGCGACGCAGGATCATGAGCTGGGCGGCCAGACGATCAGGGAAGGCGACAAGCTCGCGCTCTGGTATCTGTCGGCCAATCGCGACGAGAGCGTGTTCGGCGACAATGCCGACGACATCCAGGTCGATCGCCCCAATGCGCGGCGTCACCTGGCGTTCGGGCACGGCATCCACCGCTGTGTCGGCGCGGAGCTGGCGGAGATGCAGATCAGCGTCTTGCTCGAGGAAATGGCCAAGCGCCGGATGCGCGTGAACGTCGTCGGCGAGCCCGAGCGCGTCGCGGCGTGCTTCGTCCACGGCTATCGCAAGCTGCCGGTCGAGATCAGCAAATATTGATCCGCATCCGAACGTGTCCGTCGTTCGTATTTGAATGACGGAGACGCACCATGACCGACCGACGCCAGTTCCTGACTTTGACCGGCGCGAGCGCCGCGAGCATCATCCTGTTCGGGTGCCGCGCCGCCCCCGCGCAGCCACCCGAGAAATTCGAAGTCGTGATGAGCGATGCGGCATGGCGCAAAAAGCTCGGCCCGGCGGCCTATGAGGTGCTGCGCCACGAAAACACCGAAACGCCGTTCACCAGCCCGCTCAACAACGAGCACCGCGCCGGCATCTTTTCGTGCAAAGGCTGCGCGTTGCCGGTCTATTCGTCGAAGACCAAGTTCGAGAGCGGGACGGGATGGCCGAGTTTCTGGCAGCCGTTGGCGAACGCGGTGCGTACGCGCAACGACGGGTCGCTCGGCATGGCGCGGACCGAAGTCCATTGCCGCCGCTGCGGCGGGCATCTGGGGCATGTGTTCGACGACGGGCCGAAGCCGACCGGCAAGCGCTATTGCATGAACGGGCTGGCGATGACCTTCACGCCGGGTCGGGCCTAAATCCTCCCCGGGACGGGGAGGGGGACCGCGACGCGAAGCGGCGTGGTGGAGGGGGCTGTCCGCTGGGGAGGACGCCACGTGCGGGGAGCCCCCTCCACCGCCTGCGGCGGTCCCACTCCCCGTTCCGGGGAGGATCGCAACTGCAATCACGCCGCCATCTCCTTCAATGTCGTCGGCCCGCCCTCGGGGCAGCTCGACTGCCGCCCGGTCTGCGACCCCGGAGTCACCGGCTTGCCGTTCGCGAGCGCATTGAGGATCG
Organism: Sphingomonadaceae bacterium; assembly: GCA_013821585.1. GTDB lineage: Bacteria > Pseudomonadota > Alphaproteobacteria > Sphingomonadales > Sphingomonadaceae > Sphingomonas_O. Next base: position 3,276 of record JACDGO010000234.1, on the reverse strand, counting down.
CCTCCGTGCTCTCGAACGTCAGATCCTCGAAATTATCGTCGTTGATCTGGACCATCGGCGCGTTGGCGCACGCGCCGAGGCACTCGACCTCGGTCAGCGTCCACAGCCCGTCGGGCGTCGTCCGCCCCTTGACCATCCCGCGCTTCGCGCATGCGCTCATTACCTCGTCGGAGCCGCGCAACTGGCATGGCGTCGTCCCGCACACCTGCACATGGAAACGCCCGACCGGCGCCAGATTGTACATCGTGTAGAAGGTCACGACTTCATAGGCGCGCATGAACGGCATGCCGATTTGGTTTGCGACTAACTCGATCACCGGCACCGGCAGCCAGCCCTGCGTATTCGTCTCCGCGCCGATTTGCCGCTGCGCTAGGTCGAGCAACGCCATCACCGCCGACGCTTGCCGCCCCGGCGGATAGCGCGCCACGATCTCGTCGGCGAGCTTCGCGTTTGCCTTGGTCCAGGCGAACGCGCCCCACCGCGCGCGGGTTTCCGCTTCATCGGGGATGTGGAGGGAGTCAGCCATTATTGAGCTTTCGGAGCCGAAGACGGCAATTCGCAACAACCCCGATGTGGTGGAGGGACGAAGTTCTGCATATGATACCGAAGATCATCGACGCGGTAGAGATTCACTCCGCTTCCGTCATCCTCAATCGTGGCACGGATTCCGTGGATTTCAGTACCTTCAGTTACCACACGTGTTTTATTGCATGACCAGACCACCGCATAGCCTTCGTCTTTCTCGCTTGGTGCTGAAGCACTTTCAACGCCGCATTTCATAGCGCTCTCAACAAATTGGACTGGCGATATGCTTCTACGAGAATGTGACCAAAGGCTCGTTTCAATTTTCCCCTTAATCATTTTTACGGCGTCGACACGCTCGCCCTTTTGGACTTTACCATTACGCGTTGTCGTTCTCGCTTCAAGTGATTGAAACGAGCACACGGGTGTCAATGACACGAATAGCAGTTTGCCTCCCCTCACCGGTCGCACTCCCCGAACACGATGTCGATCGCGCTCAGTACCGCCGTCGTGTCAGCGAGCATGTGGCCCTTCATCATGAAGTCCATCGCTTGGAGGTGCGAAAAGGCGGTCGGGCGAATCTTGCACCGATATGGTTTGTTGGTGCCGTCGCTAATTAGGTAGACGCCGAACTCGCCCTTGGGGCTTTCAGTGGCGACATAGACTTCGCCTGCAGGGACGTGGAAGCCTTCGGTGTAGAGCTTGAAGTGATGGATCAGCGCTTCCATCGACATTTTCATCTCTGCGCGCGGCGGCGGCACGACCTTGCGGTCGGCGCTCGCGATCGGGCCTTCGGGCATCTCCTGCAGGCACTGCCTCATGATCCGCGCCGATTGCCGCACTTCCTCGACCCGGACCATGAAGCGGTCGTAGCAGTCGCCGCGCGTTCCCACCGGAACGTCGAAGTCCATGTTCGCATAGACGTCATACGGCTGCGACTTGCGCAGATCCCACGGCAGTCCCGCCGCGCGGATCATCGGCCCGGAAAAGCCCCAGGCGATCGCGTCGTCGCGCGCGACCAGCCCGATATCGACGTTGCGCTGCTTGAAGATGCGGTTGTCGGCGACGAGGCTGATCGCGTCCTCGAACAGCCGCGGCAGCCGCGTGTCGAGCCAGTCGCCAATATCGGTCAGGAGCTTCAGCGGCACGTCCTGATGCACGCCGCCGGGCCGGAACCACGCCGCGTGCATCCGGGCCCCGCTCGCGCGCTCGTAGAAATTGAGCGTGTCCTCGCGCAACTCGAACATCCACAAGCTCGGCGTCATCGCGCCGACGTCCAAGACATGCGAGCCGAGGTTGAGCATGTGATTCGATATTCGCGTAAGCTCGGCAAAGAGGACGCGAAGATATTGCGCGCGCGACGGAACTTCGAGATTGAGCAGCTTCTCGATCGCGAGCACATAGCTGTGCTCCATGCAGAGCGGCGAACAGTAATCGAGCCGGTCGAAATAGGGCAGCGCCTGAAGGTAGGTCTTGTATTCGATCAGCTTTTCTGTGCCGCGGTGGAGCAGGCCGATGTGCGGATCGACGCGCTCGACGATCTCGCCGTCGAGCTCCATCACCAGCCGCAGCACCCCGTGCGCGGCCGGATGCTGCGGGCCGAAATTGATCGTGTAGTTCGAAATCTCGACATCGCCGGGCGTCGGGTCGGCGGCGTCGGTTTCGCGCTTGAGTTCGGAGAGGTCAGCCACGCCCAAAGCCCGTCATTCCCGCGAAAGCGGGGATCGCGCTGAACTTCTTCCCTTCCTTCGCGCCTTCGCGCCTTCGCTTAAAATATTGTTTGGTTTCACGCAAAGGCGCGAAGGCGCGAAGAAGCGTCATTCCCGCTTCCGCGGGAATGACGGTGCGAGCGATCATAACCCCGCCCCCTTCGGCTTGCGCGCGCGCTTGGGCTTCGCGGCTTTTTCGGCGGGCTTGCCCGCGCCGGTTTGCGCCGGAGTCTCCGTCGTCTTCGGGGTCGCCGGAGGCGCTTTCGCCCTGACCATGTCCGCTTTGGCCAGCTGGTCCGCCGTCAGCGGCGTCGGCGCGCCCTTCGCCTCGGGCAAAGCGGCCTTCTCGTCGCCGGGGAGCGCATATTCGGCGCCTTCCCACGGGCTCAGAAAATCGAACGTGCGGAAATCCTGCGCGAGCTGGACGGGCTCATAGACGACGCGCTTCGCCTCTTCGGACCAGCGCAGCTCGACATAGCCCGTCATCGGGAAGTCCTTGCGCAGCGGATGGCCGGTAAAGCCGTAATCGGTGAGGATACGGCGGAGGTCGTTGTTACCGCTGAACAGCACCCCATAGAGATCGAACACTTCGCGCTCGAGCCAGCCCGCGACCGGCCACAGCCCGGTGACGCTCGGCACTGGCTGAACCTCATCGGTCGAAACCTTTACGCGGATGCGGTGGTTCTTCGTGACCGAGAGCAGGTGATAGACCACCTCGAACCGCTCGGGCCGCTCGGGATAATCGACACCGGCGATTTCCATCAGTTGCTGATAATGGAGTTCGTCGCGCAGCATGCGGAGCGCGTAAACAATGCTGTCGCGCTTCACGGTCAGCGTGACTTCGTTGACCAGTTCGACCGCAGCCAGCACGACGTCGCCGAGCGCAGCCATCGCCGCGTCGATCACGCCGTCGTTGGTGGTCTGGGTGGGCGCTGGGCTGAGCATCAGCGTTCGATCGTCCCCGAACGCCGAATTTTCCGCTGCAATTGCATGATGCCGTAAAGCAGCGCCTCGGCGGTCGGCGGGCATCCCGGAACATAGATAT
>JACDGO010000233.1 GCA_013821585.1 Sphingomonadaceae bacterium | reverse complement strand
CGGTGATATGGGGGATCGCGATCGGCGTTGCCGCGCTCGCGGGTCTGTTCGCGGCGCGCGCCGTTCTGGGAAGCACGCGCTTCACGCTCGCGCGAACATTGGGCGCGTTCGTGGCGGCGTTCGCGGCCTATGAAGCGCTGCTCTACGCCTTCGCGCTGGTCGACGGCGGCCTCGAGACCTTCTCCGCCGACATCGTCGCAAAACTCGCGTTGAGCGACGCGCTGTGGCTCGCCGCGCTGCTCGCGTTGCGCGCCGTTCTGACGCTGGCCGCGCCGCGCTGGTTCGCCCAAGCGCCGGCCGCGCGCGCGGCGTGAACGCGGCGGGCGGAACCGCGCTTTCCAAGCTTCGTTTTCCTATCCTGGCGCCAGCCCGCGCCCCGGAGATGGGTGATGAAGGGTATTCTCCTTTGGCTGATCGGAATTCCGATCCCGATCATCATCCTGCTCTACCTCTTCGTCTTCAGATAGAATCCGCGTGACGCTCGAGACGGTCTCGAGCTGGCGCAGTTACGGCGGCACGCAAGGCGTCTATAGGCACGCGTCCTCGGCGACCGGCACCGACATGGTGTTTTCAGTCTTCGTTCCCGATCACCTGACGGGCGCGGCCTTGCCGGTGGTCTGGTATCTGTCGGGCCTCACCTGCAGCCACGCCAATTTCACCGAGAAGGGCGAGTATCGCGACGCGTGCCGCGACCTCGGGCTGATCCTCGTCGCGCCGGACACGTCGCCGCGAGGCGAAGGCGTTCCGGACGACGATTCCTTTGATTTCGGCCAGGGCGCGGGCTTCTACGTCGATGCGACGCAGGCGCCGTGGTCCGCGAACTTCCGGATGCGCAGCTATGTCGAGCGCGAGCTGCCCGAGGTCGTCGCGGCGAATTTCCCCGCCGACATGACCCGGCAGGGAATCACGGGGCATTCGATGGGCGGGCACGGCGCGCTGACGATCGCGCTGCGTGATCCGGGGCGGTTCCGCGCGGTTTCGGCGTTCGCGCCGATCGTGTCGCCGATGCATTGCCCGTGGGGCGAGAAAGCGCTGACCGGCTATCTCGGCCCCGACCGGGCCGCGTGGCGCGCCTACGACGCGTGCGCGCTGATCGAGGACGGCGCGCGGCTGCCCGAACTGCTCGTCGACCAGGGCGGTGGCGACGCGTTCCTGACCGAGCAACTGAAGCCGCACCTGCTCCAGCGCGCGTGCGACGACGCGGGGATCGCGCTCACCCTGCGGATGGAGCCGGGATACGACCACAGCTATTATTTCATCTCGACCTTCATGCGCGACCATCTCCACTGGCACGCGGCGCGGCTCGGGGGCGCGCAATGAACGAGCCGCTGATCGTCGGCCTCGGCGGGTCGATGACGAGCAATTCGACGTCCGAGCGGTTGCTGCGCCATGCGCTCGCCGCGTGCGAGGCAGGCGGCGCGAAGACGCTCTGCTTCGACGGGCTGGCGCTCGACATGCCGATGTATGGTTACGGCACGCCGCGCACGGACAAGGCGCGCGCGCTCATCGACGGCCTGCGCCGCGCTGACGGCATCGTCATCGCCTCGCCGGGCTATCACGGCACCGTCTCGGGACTGATCAAGAACGCGCTCGACTATGTCGAGGACATGGCGAGCGACGCGCTCCCTTATTTCGAGGGGCGCGCGGTCGGGCTGATCGCGGTCGCGTCAGGCTGGCAAGCGACGGGGACGACGCTCGCGACGCTGCGCGCGATCGTCCATGCGCTGAGGGGCTGGCCGACACCGATGGCGGTGACGGTCAATTCGGTGCAGCCCCTGTTCGATGGGGACGGCGCGATCGCCGACCTGGGACTCAGCAACCAGATGGACGTTCTGTCGCGGCAGCTCGTCGGCTTCGCGCGGATGCGCGCGCTCGACGAGCTGGGCGCGGCGAGCGCGGCGGCGGAGACCGCGAAATAGGGTGACTCGCCCTCCCTTTCAGGAAGGGGAGCGTGATCCCTTGACCCCCTAGCAATTCCGTCCGACCATCGCCTTCATGACCGACGCCGCCGACCCCGCAGCCTTGTTCCGCACGATGCTCGGCCAGTGGGAGAAGATGGCGAACGACTATGGCGCGGAGTTCCTGAAGCGGCCCGAGGCCGCGCAGGCGATGCACGGCGCGACCAATGCGACGCTCCAGGCGCAGCAAGCGATGCAGGAGGTGATGGCGAAGGCGCTCGCCGCCGCGCACATGCCAAGCAAGGCCGACATCGAGGCGATCTCGGCGCGATTGGGCGCGGTCGAGGCGAGCCTTGCGCGGATCGAGGCGAAGCTCGGATCGGGCGAGGCCGCGACGCCCGCCGCCCGGCCGAAGCGGACGCGCACGCCGCCGCCGAAAGGATGAACGACGCCGACCCGATCGACACCGCGCGCGTCGAATTCGACCGCGCGCTCCAGCGCAACGTCAAGGGCCTCGGCTATTTCGCCTCACCCGCCCCCGTCCTCGGCGCGAGCGCGAAGGACACGCTCATCGCGCGCGGGACGCTGCGCCTCCACCATTACCGCCCGCTGACCGACGAGGTTTACCGCGTGCCGGTGCTGCTCGTCATGGCGACGACCAACCGCGGCTATATCTTCGACATGGTTCCACAGCAGAGCTTCGTCGAGTTCCTGCTCCGGTCCGGATACGACGTGTTCATGGTCGACTGGGAAGCGCCGCGCGCCGACGAGAAGGGCCTGGCGCTCGAGGATTACGTCCTCGATTTCCTCCCCGCGTGCGTCGCCAAGGTGAAAGAGACCACGGGCGAGCCCGACATCACGGTTCTCGGCTATTGCTTCGGCGGCGTGTTGTCGTTGCTGTGGGCGGCGCTTCACCCGGATGCCGGCCTTAAGAACCTCGCGACCTTCACGACGCCGGTCGACTTCACCGCGATGCCGCTGTTCCAGGCGTGGGCGGACAGGCGCTTCTTCGACGTCGACCGGATGGTCGACACGCTCGGCAACTGCCCCGCGGAAATGCTCTACACCGCGTTCGACATGCTCCGCCCCGGCGCCCGGATCGCGGGCAACATCCGCCTGTTCGACAATTTGTGGAACGACGAGTTCGTCAAATCGCACCGCATGTTCGACCGCTGGGCGAGCGACATGCTACCGCTCGCCGGCGAATATTTCCGTCAGACGGTCAAGCAGCTCCTATGGGACAATGCGCTGATGAACGGCACGATGACGGTCGGCGGGCGGGCGATCGATCTCGGCGCGATCGTGGCGCCGTTCCTCCACGTCACCGCCGAGCACGACCACATCGTTCCCGCCGCGGCTTCCGCGCCGCTGATCGGCATGGTGGGATCCGCCGACAAGGAGCATATTACGCTGAAAGGCGGGCACGTGAGCCTCGTCGCGGGCGCGAACGCGGTGCGGCGGCTGTGGCCGCAAATCGACGCGTGGCTGGGGGAGAAGAGCCTGTGACGACGACGCTCGATTTCGGCGGCGAGGAAGTGACGGTCCGCCCGTTCGTGCGCAGCGACGCGGTCGAGGTCGCGCGCTTCGCGAGTTCGCTGCCCGAGCACGACTTGCTGTTCCTCAATCGCGACATCCAGAACGCGCGCGTCGTTGGCGCGTGGCTCGACGCGGTCGACCGGGGCGAGATCGAAAGCCTGATCGCGCTCGCCGGCGATCGCGCGGTTGCGACGACCGCGATCGTGCGCGACATGCTCGGCTGGTCGGCGCACGTCGCCGAAATCCGCATGCTCGTCGCGCCCGAATGGCGCGGCAAGGGGCTCGGCCGCGCGCTGCTCGAAGCGACCGTCGGGCTCGCGTCCGAAAGCGGCGCGGAAAAGCTCGTCGCGCGCATGACGCCCGACCAGGCGGGCGCGATCACCCTGTTCGAGGAAGCGGGCTTTCGCGGCGAGGCGATGCTGCGCGACCACGTCCGCGACCGCGCCGGACAGCTCCACGACCTCGCGATCCTCTCGCTCGGCCTCGCGCGCGCGGCGGGGCGCAGCGAGGCGTACGGCGGCTGACTCCCTCTCCCCACGGAGCAGACATCCGGTTTGCTCGCACGGCGCTCGACTAAGCAAGGTTCGGCAATGCGCCCGTATGAAAGCTGATACCAAATCGAAGATTGCCGGGGCCGCCCTGCTTCTCCTGTCTCGAATATATGCCTGAGTTGCAAAGCACGCTGACCTGCCCCGAATGCGGCGCACAAAGTATCGAAACGATGCCGACCAATGCGTGCATCTATTTTCACGAGTGCCGATCCTGTTCGGCGCTGCTGAAGCCGGTGGCGGGCGATTGCTGCGTGTTCTGCAGCTATGGCGACGTGAAGTGTCCGCCGATTCAAGAAGGGCAGAGCTGCTGCTAGCCGGCATTCGATCGAAGGAACGCAGAGAGAAACAAAACGCTCGACATCCGCACCCCATCGGGCAGGATATGCGTTCAACGCCGGACACACGCACGATACCGGCCTGCGGGGAGGTAGGATTTGGCCCAGGCCCGACACCATGACGCGATCGAGAAACCGTCGCTGCTGCTCGCGCTGACCGAAGTGCCGCGCGCGCTGATGGAGCTGGGATCGCTGCCGCTCGCCGCGCCCGCGCTGAT
>JACDGO010000232.1 GCA_013821585.1 Sphingomonadaceae bacterium | reverse complement strand
GCCAGGGACGTGTGTCGGAAACCTCGTCGGTCACGATCACGCGGTCCGACGCGAGCGCGAGGACCTGCTGAGTAGGTGCCCGGCCGACGATGGCGAAGGTCGCGTCGAGCTGAGGAAGCGCGTTGCGCGCGAAATCAACGACCGCTTCGACGTTCGGCGGATAGTCCATCTGCCCGGTGAAGACGATCAATGGATGCGGCGCGGTTTCAGGCGCGACCGCTTCGGGTTTGAAGCGCACGAGATCGATCCCGTTTTCCAACACTCGCGCTGGCAGCCCGGTCGTTTCGCGAAACAGTGCGGCCTCCGCCTCGCTGACGAATAGCGACACATCGGCGCGTTTCGCGGCGGCGACCTCCCAGTTGAGCAGCCGCTTCGCCTCCTGTGTATTCGCGAATCCGCCGAGCGCGGCGAACTTGGCCGAATCCATGTCGACGAAGTCCATGACGAAACGCCGACCGCTGAGATTTGCTGGCACATATTGCGCCATTTGACTGGAAAACGCGTAGATCGCGTCCACGTCATGATAACGCAGTATCCCGCTAATGTGACGCTCTAGCTCGCAACTTGCGAAGGCTTCCACGGAAGCCGGAGAACCTCGCGCCAAAGCTCTAACCATCGCAAATACTTTCGACGGATTGCGACGCTCGACATGCACGGTCTCCGCTATCCGCTTCACAGTGGCGACATGCTTGCGGTCGGCTTCGTCGTCGACCAGCGCGGCGACATGGACGCGAGCGAGCTTCGCCAGCGCGTTCAGCACATGCCACGAGCGGATGCGGTCGCCGCGGTCTGGCGGATAAGGCAGCCGGTGGGCGAGAAACAGGATGTCGCGCATCAGCCGAGCCCGCGCGCGATCATCGGGCCGAGCTGGTTGGCGACGGTGAGCGGGAGCTTGCGCCATAGCTTGACCTGAAAGCTGTAGCGCGGGTCGAGCGGGTTGACCTTGCGCGACGCCCCCGCACTTTTCGTTGCATAGGCAAGCGGTTGGGCGTTGAACCCCCAGTTGCGTTTGAATGCCGCCGCGCCCGTTCCCGCCTTCGAGCGGCCGAAGTCGAAGTGTATGCAGCCGCGCGTCCGCGCGTGGCGCATTAGCGCGAAATACATCAGGTCGTTCGCGCGCCAAGTCCGAGCCTTGGCGGTGCCGCCGCCCCAATAGGGCATCACGGTTCCGTGGTGATAAAGGCTGAGCACGCTCGCGAGTGGCTTGCCGTCCCTGCGCACGGTCAGGATGTCGGCATCGTCGCCGAATGCGTCGAGCACCGCCGCGAACAGTGATTTCGGGAAGACAGGCGTGCCTAGGTTGCGGACGCTTTCCGCATAGACGGCATAATGCGCGTCACGGTCGCCGATATCGGTGGTCAGGCCGAAGCCGAGCGCGCGGCGGACCTCGGCGCGCTGCTTGCGCGGGATCGCGAGCAGTTCAGCGTCGGCGTCATCCGCGAGATCGCGCGCGAAGCCGAGATAGGTCGTCTGGTCGCGCACCCAGCCTTCAGGCAACATCCCGCCGCGCAGCTCGACCGTCGGGCACGACAGGCGGCCGGCGAGCGCCCACGCCGCCTCCGCGAGCGCTTGCGCTGTTTCCCGATCATACGCGAGGATGCCGCCGCCGACCGCGAAGCCGCTCGACACGAGCGCGCGGCCGAACAGGCGCGAGCGGACTTCGCTGAGCGGCAGAACGCCATTCTCAGCTACGAGGTAATGCGCCTTATGCCCGCAGCTGCTCTCGACCGCCTCGATCCATTCGAGGCGGTGGAAGGGCGTGGCGTCTGGATGATCGGCGAGGAAGGCGTCGATTGTTGCACGGTCTGACGCGGCGGACAGATCCGCGAGGCGAACGCCGGTCATGCCCGCGCCGCGATCGAGTCGACCCGCCCCCATTCGAAGTCCCGCATCACGCGCGTCAGCTTGCCGGCCATCACCGGCAGGTTGGTGTAGTGCCTGACCTTCGACCTCACCGGCGCGCCCGCGACGCGCGGCTGATTGGGATCGATCTCCCAGGGGTGGAAATAGAAGATCGCCGGTTGACTTGCCGCATTTACCTGCCGGATCGCCCAAGCCGAGAACGCATAGGGCAGCAGGCGAAAGAAGCCCCCGCCCCCCGCCGCGAGCGTGCGGCCGGCTAAGCGCGCGGTCGTCACGGGCAGCTCCACAAAGGCGCTCCCCGCGACAGGATGCCAGGCGAAGCGCGGCGCTTCGGGCCAGCCGTAGTGATCGTGCTTCACCGGCGCGACGCTCGACGAATAGGCATAGCCGCGCTCGGCGAGGATCGGGTGCGCCCAGGGCGTGCGCACGTCGATCGAGAAGCTCGGCGCGCGATAGCCGGTGACGGCGGCCCCCGCGACGTCCTCGATCGTCTTTTTCGCGCGGTCGATGTCGGCGGCGAACGCCTCGGGCGTCATCGTGAAGACGCGGATATGGTCCCAGCCGTGGCTGGCGACCTCATGTCCCTGTGCGACGATGCGGCGGATCAGCGCCGGAAAGCGCTCCGCGACCCAGCCCAGAGTGAAAAAGGTAGCCTGGACCCTTGCCCGCTCGAACAGCGCGAGCACCGCATCGGTATTCGCCTCGACGCGCTGATCGAGGCTGTCCCAATCGCCCCGCGCGATGACGGTTTCGAACGCGCCGACCTGAAACCAGTCCTCGACGTCGACGGAAAGAGCGTTACGCATCGCCCGGACCCTAGCAGGGTCAGGCCGAGCGCGCGCGGCCCATCACCGAGTCCTCGCGCTCGATCCAGTCGACCAGCAGCGTCAGCACGCGGCGCAGCGCGGCTTCCTGCTCCTGCATCTGCGTTTCGAGCATCGCGAGGCGCGCTTCGTGATCAATCACTCGCCCGGCCGGGGCCGAAGGCGACAGCGCCGCCTCGGGCCGCTCGGGAGACGCGGGGCGCTCGCCTTCCGCGTCGGCGGCGACGTGCCAGATCATGCTCCCGTCGATCGTGTCGGCGGCGTCGAGCGCACCCATGAGCAATGCGCGCGTCGCCAGCGTGTTGATCTTGCGCGGAATGCCGCCCGAAACCGTGTGGAGCGCGGACGCGGCATCGTCGGTGATGCGCGGATTGCCGCTCCAGCCGGCAAGCTTCAGCCGGTGCTCGAGATAGGGCAAGGTTTCGTGCGGCTGCATCGGATCGAGGTGATGCGTCGCGATCACGCGCTGACGCATCTGCTCGAGCGCGGGCGCGCTGTTGAGCCGGTCGCGGAACTCGGGCTGGCCGAGCAGGAAAATCTGGAGCAGCGCATGGCCGCCTGATTGGAAGTTCGAGAGCATCCGCAGCTCCTCGATCGACGACGTCGGGAGATTCTGCGCCTCGTCGACGATGAGCAGGGTGCGGCGCCCGCCGCGGCCGGTGTCGATCAAGTAGCGCTCGATGCGGTCGAGCAGCTGCGCCTTTTCGACGCCTTCGGTCGGCAAGCCGAACGCCTGCGCGGCCATGCGCAGCATGTCGTCGCCCTCGACCTGGGTGGATACGATCTTGACCGCGACGACGCGCATCGGATCGAGCGTGTCCATCAGGTGCGCGACGAGCGTCGTCTTGCCCGCGCCGATGTCTCCGGTGACGACGATGAAGCCCTCGCCCTGCGCGAGGCCGTAGCCGAGATAGGCCATCGCCTTCTTGTGCGTGGCGCTCTCGAACCAGAAACGCGGATCGGGCGTCAGCTGGAACGGCGGGGCGGTGAGGCCGTAATGGTCGGTATACATCGAACCCATCCCTTAGAACTGATAGCGTGCGCCGAGCAGCGCCGAGCCGATCAGGCTCGAATCCACGCCATCGACGCGCGTCGAATAGAGGCCAAGCGAGGCGGTGCCGCTGAGGCCGCGGTAGAAAGTGCGATAATAGCTCGCGGTCGCCCCGGCCCCGAGAACGTCGGGCGCGCTGCCGATGCCGCTGTCGTAGAGGCTCGCATAGACGCTCGCGTCGATGCCCGAGCGCGCATCGAGCTGCCGCGAGACGTAAGCCTGACCATACCAGCTCTCGTCGACGATGCCGTTCGTGCTGAACGCGGCAGTGATCGGCGCGAAGAAGCGGCGGCGCGCATAGCCGACGCCGATCCCGGCCTGAAGCGGCCCGCGGCCATAGCGCCACACCGCGTTGATGCCGCGCGTGCGATAGACGCCCGTCGCGACCGACTGAAGCGCGTCGTCGAGGCAGCCGCCCGCGCCGCCGCCGGAAACGCCGAACACGCAGCCGCCGACCTCGTTTCCGAACGGGTTGCGCGCGAGCGTGAATTGGGTTGGCAGCGACGACAGCGCGTCGTTGATCTGACGGCCGAAGGTTTGGATGCCGTCATAGACCGCCGCCTGAAACGCCATGTCGGCGCTCGGCTGGTACGAGAAGCTGCCGACATAGGTCGTGCTTCCGTAGCGCCAGCCGACGCGCGCCTCGAGCGAGGTGCGGCGGCTCGGCCGCCACAGCACACCGACGTCCCAGACGATGCCATCCTGGTCATAGGCGAGGAGGCGAGGGCTGGCAGGATCGGTCACGAAACGCCCGTTGCCGTCGAGCACCGGCGTTCCGGTCGCGTCGCGCAGCGCGTCGCGCTGGCTCGCCTTGATA
>JACDGO010000231.1 GCA_013821585.1 Sphingomonadaceae bacterium | reverse complement strand
CATCTCCTCCGCCATCGAGCGGCCGAGATCGGGAACGCGCTTCTTGTACTCCTCCGCGATGCGGCCGAGCAGCGCGACGCGTTCGGCGACCGAAGTTTGCGAGAAGGTCTTGAAAGCACGGCGCGCAGCGGCGACGGCGGCGTCGACATCGGCTTTCGTTCCGACGCTGATCTCGGAACAGGGCTCTTCGGTCGAGGGACTGATCACCGCGCGGCGCTCGCCGCCTTGGCTATCGACCCATTGGCTGTCGATATAGTGCTGACGATAGTTGTTCACGGCCGACTCCCATGCGTTTCATTTGGCCACCTTTGTCGGCTTGACGAGCGGCGCTTGCAACCCTGTCGTCAGGCCTGATGGATCGCTTTCGTCACCAGATAGCTTTCGAGCCCCTCGGGTCCGCCCTCGCTGCCGAAGCCCGATTCCTTGACGCCGCCGAAGGGTGTGTCGGCGCCCGAAATCGCGAAGGTGTTGATGCCGACCATCCCGGCCTCGATCGCGTCGCCGAGCAAGTTCGCGCGCCGCCCGTTCTCGGTGAAGGCGAAGGCGGCGAGGCCGTAGGGCAGGCGGTTGGCTTGCTCGATCGCGTCGTCGAAATTCTCGAACGGCCGCGTCACGGCGACGGGGCCGAACGGCTCATTCGACATGATGTCGGCCTCGTCGGGTACGTCGGCGAGCAACGTCGGCTGGAAGAAGAAGCCGCTTTCGCCGCGTTCGCCGCCCGCGAGCACGCGCGCGCCCTTCGCCCGGGCGTCATCGACCAGCGCGCCGATCGCCGAGGGGCGGCGCGGATTGGCGAGTGGACCCATCTTTGTGTCCGCGTCGAGGCCGCTGCCGGTCTTCACCGTCTTCGCGCGCTCCGCGAAGCCTTCGACGAAGCGGTCGTAGATGGCCGCCTGCACATAGAAGCGCGTCGGCGAGACGCACACCTGACCCGCGTTCCTGAACTTTTGGGGCACGACCATGTCGAGCGTCTTTTCGAGGTCGCAATCGTCGAAGATCAACACCGGCGCATGACCGCCCAATTCCATCGTCACCCGCTTCGCGCCGTCCGCGGCGAGGTGCATCAGATGTTTGCCGACCGGGACCGAGCCGGTGAAGCTGACCTTTCGAATCACAGGGGACGCGATGAGGTGGCGGCTGACCGTGTCGGGCACGCCGAACACGAGCTGCGCGACGCCTGCGGGCAGGCCGGCGTCGGCGAGCGCGCGGATCAGCGCGGTCGTGCAACCGGGCGTCTCTTCGGGCGGCTTGGCGATCACCGGGCATCCCGCCGCGAGTGCCGCCGCGAGCTTCTTCGCCATCAGATAGATCGGGAAATTCCATGGCGTGAACGACGCGACGGGACCGACCGGCTGTTTGATGACGATCGAGCGCTGTCCGGTCGGGCGAACGAGCACGCGGCCGTAGATGCGCTTGGCTTCCTCCGCGAAATAATCGAACAGCTGCGCGCTGCCGATGACCTCGCCGCGCGCCTCGCCGATCGGCTTGCCTTGCTCGGTGGTGAGGAGGATCGCGATCGATTCGGACCGTTCGCGCAATAGCGCGGCAGCTTTGTGGAGGATGGCGCCGCGCGCCTCGACGTCGGTCGCCCGCCAGTTCGCGAACGCCTTGTTTGCGGCGGCGAGCGCTTCGTCGAGATCGCCCGCGCTCGCGAGCGGCAATCCGGCGATCGCCGCGCCCGTCGCCGGGTTGACGACTTCGTGGCAATCGCGGCCTTCGCCTGCGCGCCAGCTCCCGTCGACGAACAGCGCGAGGTCGGCGTCGTAGGAAGTGGACATATAGAAAACTCCGTTTGGCTGAGCTTGTCGAAGCCTTGCCTTTCGGTAGCCAATAGGGAGAAGGGCAGGGCTTCGACAAGCTCAGGCGGGCGGTATTGATGACCGAATGGACGACAATGACCACCGCCCTGCGCTTTCCGGAGGGGCCGGTCGCTTGCGCCGACAGAAGCGTAATCGTCACAGAAATCGCCGCGGGTCGCCTGACGCGCTGTTTTCCCGATGGGCGCAAGGAGACGGTGGCGGAGACCGGCGGCGGCCCGAACGGCCTCGCCTTCGGCCCGGACGGACTGCTCTACGTCTGCAACAACGGCGGGTTCGGCTGGGTCGAGACGAGCGGGCTGCTGATCCCGCATGGCGCCGCTGAGGATTATTCCAGCGGGTCGATCCAGCGTGTCGACGTTTCAACGGGGAAGGTCGAGATGCTCTACGCCGAAGCTGCGAACGCGCCGCTGTGCGGACCGAACGACATCGTCTTCGACGCGCACGGCGGCTTCTGGTTCACCGACCACGGCAAGAATCACATCGACGCGCGCAAGCGCGACATCGTCGGCGTGTTTTATGCGAAGGCCGACGGGAGCGACTGCCGCGAAGTGATCTTTCCGATGGAGAATCCCAATGGGATCGGCCTCTCGCCCGATGGCAAGACGCTGTTCGTCGCCGAAACCTATACGTGCAAACTCTGGGCGTTCGATCTCGCCGGCCCCGGCGAGATCGCGGGTCAGACGAACCTTGCCGGAAACGGCGGGCGATTTCTCCATTCGCCAGCGGGCTTTAAATTCTTCGACAGCCTCGGCATCGAGGCGTCGGGCAACGTCTGCGTCGCTACGATCGGCGAATGCGGGATCAGCGTCGTCTCACCCGAAGGCGCGCTTGTCGAATTCGTCGCGACCGACGATCCGTTCACGACCAACATCTGCTGGGGCGGAGAGGATTTGAAGACCGCGTACGTCACGCTCTCCGGAACAGGGCGTCTGGCGAGGCGCACTTGGGCGCGGCCGGGCTTGAGGCTCGCGCACTGACGCCCTAAGCGGCGAGCGATGAACAAGCTTTACCCCGACGCAGCCGCCGCGCTCGAAGGCCTGCTCCATGACGGGATGACGATCTGCGCGGGAGGGTTCGGGCTGTGCGGCATCCCTGAGAGGTTGATTGCCGCTATCGAGGCTTCGGGGGTGAAGGATCTGACGGTCGCGTCGAACAACGCGGGGATCGACGGGCAAGGTCTCGGCAAGCTGCTCCGCACGCGTCAGGTCAGGAAGATGATCTCGTCCTATGTCGGTGAGAACAAGGAGTTCGAGCGGCAATATCTCGCGGGCGAGCTCGAGGTCGAGTTCTGTCCGCAGGGGACGCTCGCCGAGCGGATGCGCGCGGGGGGCGCGGGCATTCCTGGCTTCTACACCAAAACCGGCGTCGGCACGCTTATCGCCGAGGGCAAGGAAGTGAAAGGCTTCGACGGCCCAAATGGACCAGAAGACTACATCCTCGAACGCGGCATCCGCGCCGACCTGTCGATCATCAAGGGCTGGAAGGCCGACGAGGCGGGCAACCTTGTCTTCCGCAAGACCGCGCGCAACTTCAATGCGCCCGCCGCGACTTCCGGCAAAATCTGCGTCGCGGAAGTCGAGGAAGTGGTGCCGGTCGGCAGCCTCGACCCCGACTGCATCCACGTCCCCGGCATATACGTGAAGCGCATGATCGTCGGTGCGCCGTACGACAAGGCAATCGAATTCCGCACCGTGCGCCAGCGAGAGGCGGCATAATGCCCTGGACCCGCGACGAGATGGCGGCGCGCGCCGCCAAGGAGCTCAAGGACGGCTATTACGTCAATCTCGGCATCGGCATTCCGACGCTTGTCGCGAACAACATCCCGGAGGGGATGACGGTGACGCTCCAATCGGAGAACGGGATGCTCGGCATCGGGCCGTTCCCTTATGACGACCAGGTTGACCCCGACCTGATCAACGCGGGCAAGCAGACGATCAGCGAGCTGCCGTCGTCCTCCTATTTCAGCTCGGCGGACAGCTTCGCGATGATCCGCGGCGGGCATATCGACCTGACTGTGCTCGGGGCGATGGAAGTGGCCGAGAACGGCGACATCGCCAACTGGATGATCCCGGGCAAGATGATCAAGGGCATGGGCGGCGCGATGGACCTTGTCGCGGGCGTCAAGCGTATTATCGTCGTGATGGAGCACACATCGAAAGACGGCAGCCCGAAGTTCATTCCCGCATGCACGCTTCCGCTGACCGGAAGGAATGTTGTCGATATGATCGTGACCGATCTCGCGGTGTTTCGCAGGTCCGATCACCAAAGCCCGTTCGCGCTCACCGAACTCGCGCCGGGCGTCACGGCCGATGAGGTCGCGTCGAAAACGACCGCGCGTTATACCTCGTGAGCGGCTCATCGCGCCAAAAGGTGGCCTTGGCGCGCTCAGTTGAGTCGTTAATCCTTGTTTAACCTTCAAGCTGCTGATTCAGTGCGCTTCGGGGCATCGAGAGGACGGCCGCATGGCTGAAGGCACTGGGCGGGGGAGACTGACGGCGGCGCTAATGGCGCTCGCCGCGATCGGCGGTTGCGTCGGCCTCGGCTACGCGGCCGAGCCGGAGAGCCTCACGCAGAAGCTGCTCGGCTGGCCGGTTCAACCTTTCGCTGCGGCGAGCCCGAGCCGAATCGACTATCGCACGCTCGATACGCGCATGACGCAGATGATGACGAAGCCAGACATGGTCGGCATGGGCGTCGCGGTCATCGAGAACGGTCAGATCGCGTTCGTCAAAGGATTTGGCACGACAACTGCGGGCAGGATCGACCCGGTCGGCGTGCATAC
>JACDGO010000230.1 GCA_013821585.1 Sphingomonadaceae bacterium | reverse complement strand
CGAAGGCTGCAACGACGCGGGCGGCTCCTCCGGCCAGCCGCAGCCCATCGAGGACTGAATGATCGAGAACCAAAAGATTCGCCCCGCGCACGTGATCGGCCCCTTGGGCGAGCCGCTGACGCTGGCAACGCTGCCGCCGCCGTCGACGACGCGCTGGGTCGTGCGCCGCAAGGCGGAGGTCGTCGCCGCGGTCAGCGGTGGACTGCTGAGCGTCGACGACGTGTGCGACCGCTACGGGCTGACGCTTGAGGAGTTTTCAGGCTGGCAGCGCGCGGTCGACCGCTCGGGCATGCCGGGCCTGCGCGTCACGCGAATCCAGCACTATAAATCGCTCTACGAGCGTCAGCAAAAGTTCTGACATCCCGATTCGTTACAGCGGCCTAACGATTTTTCGGAACCACCGGCGCGCCCGCGCGTCTTAGTCTCCTGTAATATGGCCGCTGGGCGCCATAGCGAGGCCGGGCCATCGCCCGACCGGTTCAGGAGGGTAACATGGGTCTCATCATCTGGCTGATCATCGGCGGCGTTATCGGCTGGCTTGCCAGCATCATCATGCGAACCGACGGACAGCAAGGCATCATCTTGAACATCGTCGTCGGCATCGTCGGCGCGTTCATTGGCGGACTGATCTTGAGCGGCGGTTCGATCAACAACCAAGGCCTCACGCTCTACAGCTTCCTCGTGTCGCTGCTCGGCGCGGTCGTGCTGCTGGCGATCGTCAATCTGGTGCGACGCGGCAGCGTTCGATAGCTGCGCCCACCGAAATGCAAAGGGCCGTCGCGCGAACCCGCGCGGCGGCCCTTTTCGCGTCAGTTGAGTTCGAACGTCACCGAGAGCGTGACGCCGACCGCTTGGTCGCCGGGAACGATCTCGGTCTTTGGCGCAGCGTCGGCGCGCATCGCCATCGCATAGGGAACCGGCGGGCGGACGATCTCGTCGCCCGATTCGCTGATCGCGACGATCCGCCTCACCGACAGACCGGCGGCTTTGGCATAGAGCTCGGCGCGCGCGCGCGCGGTCATCATCGCGGCGAGGCGCGCCTCGTCCTGCGCGGCCTCGGGCTTGTCGATCGTTAGCGACGGGCCGCTGATCTGGTTCGCCCCTTCCGCGACGAGCGCGTCGAGGATCGCGCCCGACCGCGCGATATCGCGAAAGCGGACGGTCACGCTGCTGTTCGCCTGATAGCCGGTGATCGCGGGAGGCAGATTCTCGGCATAGCGATATTGCGCGTTGAGCGCGATTTGCGCGGTGGCGATGTCGCGCTCGGCGACGCCGGCCTTGCGCAGCGCGGCGAGCACGCGCGTCATCCGCGCGGCATTGTCCGAAAGTGCGGTGCGTGCGTCGCGCGCCTGCGTCACGACACCCGCCGAGATCACCGCGACATCGGGCACGCGCCGGACCTCGCCGCGCGCGGTTACGTCGAGGCGGGTTCCGGCGATCGTCTGGGTCGCGACCTCGGCGTTGGCGGCGGCGGGCAGCGCGAGCGCGGCGGCGAAAAGCATCGGTTTCATGGGAACCCTCCTTGTCACGGTCGCGCCTAGGCCATGCCGCGGCTGCATCGCGACTGAACGGTCAGCCGGTGCGGCCGCGCATCACCAGCCGGTAAATGACGAGGATCAGGACCGCGCCGAGCGTCGAGGCGATCCAGCCAGCACTTTGCCCGGCGTGATAAAAGCCTACCGCCTGGCCGAGAAAGCCCGCGAGCAGCGCGCCCGCGATTCCGAGGAGGATGGTGACGACGAACCCGCCGGGATCGCGGCCCGGCATGATCAGCTTGCCGAGCACGCCCGCGACGATGCCGATGAGGATCCAGCTGAGAAAACCCCTGTCCATAAATTCCTTCCTCTTGCCGCCCGCACCGTGCCCCGGATCGCGCCGCCATTGCAAGCAGGGGCCGCGAACCGGTAAAGGAGACGAAGTACAAGCATATCGCACTCGCCTCTTGAGGATGGTGATATATTCATGTAATACACCTGCCAAGGCGGGAACGGGAACGGACGCGAAATGAACTTCGAATCGGGATTCGCGCGCGACGCGGCGTCGCTCGAACTGGGCGAGGCCGAGGACGCACGTCGCAGGCGCAGACGGCGCAACATCCTCATCGCGCTCGCGGTCGCGGCGGTGGTGCTGATCGCGGCGTTCATGATGTTCCGCGGACGCGGCGGCGACGCCGCCGCGGCCGATGCGGACAAGGCGGCCAAACAGGCGCCGACGGTCACTGTCGTCGTCCCCGGCCGCAAGACCGTCGACAGCGTCGTCTCCGCCACCGGCAACCTTGCCGCGCGGCGCGAGATGCCGGTCGGCGTCGCGGGCGAAGGCGGCATGGTGGCGCAGGTTTACGTCGAGCCGGGCCAGTGGGTCGGCGCGGGGCAGGTGCTCGCGACGATCGACCGCCGCGTTCAGGCGCAGCAGGCGAATTCGTTCAACGCCCAGGTCGCCGTGGCCGAAGCGGATGCGCGCATCGCGCAGTCTAACCTCGACCGCGCGCTGGCGCTTGTCGGCCGGGGCTTCATTTCCAAGGCCGATGTCGACACCAAGACCGCGACGCGCGACGCGGCGCGCGCGCGCGTCGGCGTCGCCCGCGCGACCTATCAGCAGAGCCTGGCGTCGAATTCGCGGCTCGACATCACCGCCCCCGCCGCGGGGCTGGTGCTCGCGCGCATGGTCGAGCCCGGACAGGTCGTCAGCGCCGGGTCGGGGATGCTGTTCCGCATGGCCAAGGACGGCGAGATCGAGCTGCTCGCGCGGCTCGGCGAGGCGGACCTCGCGCGCATGACCGTCGGCCAGCGCGCGACGGTGACGCCGGTCGGCTCGACGCAGAGCTTTACCGGGCAGATCTGGCAGGTCGCGCCGATCATCGACCCGCAGTCGCGCCAGGGAATCGCGCGCATCGCGCTTCCCTATGACAAGGCGTTGCGCCCCGGCGGCTTCGCCGCGGCGAAGATCGTCAGCGGCGCCGCCGACGTTCCGTTGCTACCCGAATCGGCGGTGCTGAGCGACGCGCAGGGGTCGTATGTCTATGTGATCGGCAACGGCAACAAGGTCGTCCGGCGCGCGGTCAAGGCGGGCGACGTGACCGACGCGGGCGTGACGATACTGTCCGGCCTGACCGGACAGGAACGCGTCGTGCTCAGCGCCGGCGCTTTCCTCAACCCCGGCGAGACCGTGGTCCCGCAGAAGGCGAAGAGCTGACGGTAGCGAAACGCGGGCCGGTGCGGTAAGGCGGCGGCCATGAGCTTTCGCAATATTTCCGCCTGGGCGATCCGCAATCCGGTCGCGCCGATCGTGCTGTTCATCGCGCTGACGCTGGCGGGCCTCGTCAGCTTCATGCGGATGCACGTCAACGACAGCCCGGACGTCGATTTCCCGGCCGCGCAGATCACCGTGACGCAGCCGGGCGCCGCGCCGACCGAGCTCGAGACGCAGGTCACGCAAAAGGTCGAGGCGGCGGTGCGCGGCATCAGCGGCGTCGACGAGATCAATTCGAGCGTGCGCGAAGGCAGTTCGCAGAGCTTCGTGCAGTTCACGATCGGAACGCCGGTCGATCGCGCGGTCAACGACGTGCGCGACGCGGTGTCGAACATCCGCAGCGACCTTCCCGAAGGCATCCTCGAGCCGCAGGTCAGCCGCGTTGATATTTCCGGCGATCCGATCGGCTTCTTCTCGGTCGAGGCGACCGACATGTCGCTCGAGGGATTGAGCTGGTTCGTCGACAACACTGTCGCCAAACGGCTGCTCGGCATCGAAGGCATGGCGGCGGTCACGCGCTCGGGCGGGGTCAGCCGCGAAATCCGCGTGATCCTCGATCCGGCGCGGCTTCAGGCGCAGGGCGTGACCGCGGCGCAGGTCAACACGCAGCTGCGCGCGGTCAACAGCAACGCCGCGGGGGGGCGCGCCGAGATCGCGGGATCGGAGCAATCGGTGCGCGTGCTCGGCAACGCCGTCGACGCCTTCGCGCTGTCGCAGACGGAAATCTCGACCGGAACGGGCCGCACCGTCAAGCTCGCCGACCTGGGTGAGGTGCGCGACGCCTTCGCCGAACAGCGCAGCCTCGCCAAGATGAACGGCCGCCAGGTGCTGAGCTTCAGCATCGAAAGATCGAAGGGCGCGTCCGACGTCACGGTCTACGACCAGGCGCGCAAGGAGATGGCGAAGATCGAGAAGGAGAACCCGAAGGTCCGCTTCACCCAGCTCTACACCAGCGTCGATTACACCAAGGATCAATATGTCTCGGCGATCGAGGCGATGATCGAAGGCGCCGTGCTCGCGGTGTTCGTCGTCTTCCTGTTCCTGCGCGACTGGCGCGCGACGGCAATCTCCGCGATCGCGATCCCCTTGTCGGCGATTCCGGCGTTCTGGTTCATGGACCTGCTCGGCTTTTCGCTGAATTTCCTGTCGCTGCTCGCATTGAGCCTCGTCGCGGGCGTCCTCGTCGACGACGCGATCGTCGAGATAGAGAACATCGTCCGGCACATGCGCATGGGCAAGACCGCCTATCAGGCGGCGATCGACGCGGCCGACGAGATCGGCCTCGCGGTGCTCGCGACGACGATGTCGATCGTCGCGGTGTACCTGCCCGTTGGCCTGATGCCGGGCATTTCGGG
>JACDGO010000229.1 GCA_013821585.1 Sphingomonadaceae bacterium | reverse complement strand
CTCGTCGGCCATCTGGAACGCCTCCTTGAACGTCGTCGACGGGTTCGCGATCAGGAAGAGGTTCTGGTTGGGAATGACGATCAGCGTGTCGACGTGCTTCTGCAGCTCGACAATGCCCGCGTCGGCGGCCTTCATCCGCCGCGATCCTTCGAAGCTGAACGGCTTGGTGACGACGCCGACGGTCAGGATTCCGCGGTCGCGCGCTGCCTTGGCGATGACCGGCGCCGCGCCAGTGCCGGTGCCGCCGCCCATGCCGGCCGCGATGAACACCATGTGCGAGCCTTCGAGCGCCTTTTCGACGAGATCGATCGTCTCCTCGGCGGCGGCCTTGCCAATTTCAGGCCGCGATCCCGCGCCGAGCCCCTGCGTGATCTTGAGGCCCAATTGGATGCGGCGTTCGGCCGCCGACGTGTTGAGCGATTGCGCGTCGGTGTTGGCGACGATGAAGTCGACGCCCCGCACCTGGCTCGCGATCATGTTGGCGATGGCGTTGCCGCCCGCGCCGCCGACGCCGATCACGCTGATCCGCGGGCGAAGCTCGTCCACTTCCGGCGGCAGGAATTCGATGCTCATCGCGGTTCTCCCTTCAACATGTTGTGGGCGAACACAGCCCCCCTACACAAGTGTTTGCACCAAGTGATTCGGTCGTTCCACCCAAAAGTTAATTTCATCGTCATTTTTCAATAGCCGCTCTTGAACGCGGTCATCAGCCGCTGGATCAGGCCGCTCGCCGGAAGGCGGTGAACGGTCTGCCCGGAGGGGACCATCACGCGCAGGTCGACCGGGTCGGAGGCGGCGTAGTGGACGAGGCCCGCGAGCGTCGCGAAGCCGGGGCCGCTGTGCGCGTCGGGAAGGCCCGTCATTCCGCGCGGCCGCCCCACGCGCACCGCGCGCCCGAGCGCGCCCTGCACATAGTCGGCGAGCCCTTTGAGTTCAGCGCCGCCGCCGGTCAGCACCACCTGCCGCCCGACCGGCCCTGAAAAGCCGAGGTCCTTCAGCGCCTTGGCGATCTCTCCGACCAAATGCTCGAGCCGCTGGCGGATCACCGCGATCAGCTGCGCGCGCGTGATACGTCCGCCGTCCCCGGCTTCCTCCTCGGTCGATAGCGGCGCGACCTCGATCATGTCGTGGTTGTCGCGGGGGGAGGCGGTTGCCGAGCCGTAGAAGCATTTCATCCGCTCGGCCTGGTTGCGGCGCGTCCCGAACGCGGAGGCGATGTCGTCGGTGATGTCGGCCGCGCCGAACGGGATCGAGGCGAGGCCGACCAGCAGCCCGCCCGCGAACAGCGAGACGTTGGTCACGCCCGCTCCCATCTCGACGAGCGCGACGCCGAGCTCGCGCTCCTCGTCCGAAAGACATGCCATTCCGGTCGCGACCGGCGAGGCGACGATCGACTTCACCTCGAGGTGCGCCGAGCGCACGCACAGGTCGAGGTTGCGGACCGGCGAGCCGTCGGCTGCGACGACGTGAATGTCGACGCCCAACGTGTCGGCGTGGAGCCCGAGCGGTTTCTTCACGCCCTGCAATCCGTCGAGCGTGTAGAGCGTCGGCTGCGCGTGTAGCACCATCCGCCCCTCAGGGTCGATCGACCCGCGCCCGGCGGCGAGCAACTCGTCGATGTCATCCTGCTCGATGCGGTGCCCGCCGAGTTCAACCTCGACGCTCGCGATGTCGCTGACCAACCCCCCTGCCGAGAAGCTCACCCAGACGTCCTCGATGTTCAGCCCCGCGATCCGCTCCGCCTGCTCGACCGCCTCGCGCACCGCTTTCTCGGTCGCGTCCATGTCGGCGATATAGCCGCGGCGCACGCCCCGGCTTTCGCGCTGGCCGGTGCCGAGCACGGTCAGCTCGCCGTCTTCGCCGCGCTCGGCGATGAGCGCGGAGACCTTCCACGATCCGATGTCGAGCGCGGTGATCAGATTCTCACGCCGTGGTTGCGCCATTTACGCCACTCCCCCCTGTGTCGCCGGTGTCGCCGTCGTTTCGCCTTCGCCGCCCGAAGGCTTGTCGATGCTCGGCCGGTCCTTGCCGACGCGCACGAACATCCTGGCCGGATCGCGCATATCGAAGCGCACGAAGCCGCGCCCGAGCAGCCGGTCGACGCCATCCATGTGCGCGAATTTGGTCAGCGCCTGCGCCGCGGCGTCCTCGCCTTCGGGCAGCGCGAGCACTTCGCCCGACTGGAAGCGCAGGTCCCAGCGCCGGTTGCCGATCCAGGTCGCGCCCGAGAGCATGGGCTTCAGCTGCGGCGCGTGGTTCGTCAGCGCGGTGAGCGCGGTCGCCTGGATGTTCGCATCGGGTCCGATCACCAGCGGCAGGTCGGGCATCGCATTGAGAGCGACCGGTTCGAGCACGACGCCTTGCCCGTCGATCAGGGTCAGCTGCCCCGAATGCTGCCACACCGCCGCCGGTTTCCTCTCGACGATATCGACGACGAGCGTGTCGGGCAGGCGGCGCGAGACGCGCGCGTCGGCGATCCAGCCATATTGCATCAGGCGGCTTCGCACCCGCTCGAGGTCCACGAGCGGCATTGCCCGGCTGTCCTGGTCGAGCGCAACCGCATAAACCGTCAGCCGCTCCATCCGGTCGATCCCCGTCACCTCGACGCGCTTGACGGTGAAGCCCGCGCGCCCGACAGCTTCGGCCATCGCGGTTCCCGCATAGCCGGGAAGCCCGAGGAACATCGCGATCGCCACAAGCGCGGCGGCGCCCGCAGTCAGGATCGACGCGGTCACCATTCGCTGCCAGCCGCGCGGCGACAGCGGGATCGTCGCGAAGCCGCGCGCGAGCATCGACGGCTTCCTGGCCTTCTTCTTCGAAGGCGCGCGCCTCGCCGGCTTCGAGCCGCCTCGCTTCATCGTCGCCGCGCTCACTTCGCCTCCTCCAGGATCGTCGCCACGAGTTCTTCGTAGCTTATGCCGAGGTGTTTCGCTTGCTCGGGAACCAAGCTCAGCGGCGTCATCCCCGGCTGGGTGTTGACCTCTAGCAGGTAGAGCCCCTCGACGCCCTTCTCATCGTCCCAACGAAAGTCTGAACGCGAAGTGCCGCGACAGCCGAGCACGCGATGCGCCTTCAGCGCCATCTCCAGGCACGCGTCGCGAATGTCGGCGGGAATGTTCGCCGGGCAGATGTGTTCGGTCAGCCCGTCGGTATATTTGGCGTCGTAATCATAGAAGCCGCTCTTGGGCTTCAATTCAGTCACAGCGAGCGCGCGATCGCCGAGCACGGCCGTCGTCAGCTCGCGCCCGCGAACGAACGGCTCGGCGAGCAGTTCGTCGAAGTGCTTCCACGGGCCTTCGACGTCGCGCCCGATCGGGTCGCCGTAGTTGTCTTCTGCGGTCACGATCGCGACGCCGACCGAAGAGCCTTCGTTGACGGGCTTCAGTACATAAGGGCGCGGCAGCGGATCGCCGAGGAACAGGCTTTCCGACTTCACGACATGCCCGCCGGGCATCCGAATACCGTGCGGGACCAGTGCCGCCTTGGTCAGCTGCTTGTCGATCGCGATCACCGAGGTGGTGAGGCCCGAATGGGTGTATTTCAGCCCCATTAGGTCAAGCATCCCCTGCACCGACCCGTCCTCGCCGGGCGTCCCGTGCAGCGCGTTGAAGACGATGTCCGGACGGGCCTCGGCGAGCTTCAGCGCGATGTCGCGCTCCATGTCGATCCGCACCGCCTCATGCCCGAGCCGCGCGATCGCGTCCGCCACGCCCGCGCCGGTCACGAGCGAAACCTCGCGCTCGGCGGACCAGCCGCCCATGAGGATAGCGACTCTCATGCGAGGCCCACCCGCTGTATCTCCCACTCGAGCAGCACGCCCGAATGCGCCTTCACCCGAGCGCGCACATCCTCGCCGAGCGCCTCGATGTCCGCGCTCGTCGCGCCGCCGAGGTTGAGGAGAAAGTTGCAATGCTTCTCGCTCACCTGCGCGTCGCCGCGCCGCAAGCCCCGGCAACCCGCCGCTTCGATCAGCCGCCACGCCTTGCCGCCCGGCGAATTCTTGAACGTCGACCCTCCGGTCCGCGACCTGAGCGGCTGCGACGCCTCACGCTCGGCGGCGATGCGGTCCATCTCCGCCTGGATCGCAGCCTTGTCGCCAGGCGCTCCTTCGAACAGCGCCTCGACGAGGATCGCGCCTGCGGGCAATTCCGAATGGCGATAGGAATAATTCAACCGTTCCGCCGGCCACGTCTCTTGCCGGCCATCGCGCAGCACCAATGTCGCTTCGACGAAGATGTCCGACACGTCGCGGCCATAGGCGCCTGCGTTCATCCGCACCGCGCCGCCCGCCGTTCCGGGTATACCCCGTAGGAATTCGAGACCCGCGATCCCCGCGCCTTGCGCCGTGCTCGCGACGCTGATCCCCATCGCGCCGCCGCCCGCGCGCACGCGCATCCCTTCCACCGAAACTTTCGCCATCGTCTTGGGCAGGCGCACGACGACGCCCGGCACGCCGCCGTCGCGGACGATCAGGTTCGATCCGACACCGACCGCCATCACTGGCGTCTCCGGATCGAGCGCGCCGAGAAAGCGCGACAGGTCGCCGCCGTCCTTCGGCCGCACCAGCAGTTCGGCCGCGCCCCCCGTCCTGAACCAGATGAAGTCG
>JACDGO010000228.1 GCA_013821585.1 Sphingomonadaceae bacterium | reverse complement strand
CCCGCAATCAGCGCGAGCGTCGCATGTTCGGTCGGAAGCCCGATACGCGCCTGCCAGCGCAACAGCGCATCGGCGCGGTCGAGCGCGCCGATCTCGGCGAGCGCGAGCGCGGCGCGGACGTTGGGGCGTTCGGCGACCTGCCGGATCGCGGCGCCGCCGTCGTCGTCACGGACCGGGGGCAGACCCATCGCCTGCTGCGCGAGCAGGCCGTAGAAGGTCTCCTCGAGCTGCGCGGCGAGGCGCAGGTGCGGCTGGATACGCTCGGGGCGCTTCGCCGCCATGTCGGCGCGCGCCGCCCAGTAATGGCCGGCGGCGATCATCTCGGGGTCGGTCGATCGGCGCGCGACCGAGGCGAACGCGTCCGACGCGTCGGTCCAATCCTTCTGCCGCCACGCGGAAAGGCCGATCACCCAGTCGCTCATCGCGCCCCATTCGCCCGTGCCTTGGCGCGCCTGGAGCGCGAGCGCGCGCGCGCCCGCGTCGTCGCCGCTCAGGAAATAGGACCAGGCGACACGTTGTCGCCATTCGGTCGCGGCGTCGGCGGTCAATTCGTCCTCGTTGACGATCAGCACCGCCTCGGCCTCGATCGGGCGGTCGTCCTTGATCAGCGGCAGGATCAGGTCGGCCATCGTGCGGGCCATCGGATCGCCCTCGGTCGAGGCGACACGGCCCCGGCGGGGCGAGCTGCCGAGGAAGGAGAGGCTGTGGGCTTCGGGAAGCAGCGGCACGTCGAGCGCGCCGCGCACGGTGGCGAGACGGACGAGCGCGGGCGCTTCGGGCAAGTCGGGCGCGCGCGTCGCGAGTGCCGCGAGCGCCTCGCCATCGACCTTGGGCGAGCCCTTGCCGAGGTAGATCGCGGCGCGCGCCTCGGCGTGAAGCGGCCCTTCGTCCATCGCGTCGAGCTTCGCCTGCGCGTCGCTCCACTGGCCCGCCTCGATCGACGCGAAGATGTCGCGGTAGCGGTCGCGCGCGTTGGGGCCGAGCTGTAGCGGAAGCGCGGTCGCCGTAACGGGCGCGACGACGGGCTCCTGCGCGAGCGCGGCGAAGGGAAGTCCCGCTCCCATCAGCAAGGTCGACGCCAGCAACAGCCGCTTGATCATGCCCCGGTCCCCGCGATCAGTCTCTGCATGTCCGCCCAGGCGCGCTTCCGGTCCTCGGGCTTTTCGAGCCGTCGCGGATGCGCCGTGGCAATCGCGTCGATCATGACGCCGTCAAGGTTAACAGTGTGTAACTTTCCCGCCGCCGCGAACTGATCCGTCCCGAGGATCGCGCGGCTTGCCGCATCGCCCATCAGCCACAGCTGCCTGGGCGCGGCGAGGCCGACGTGGTGGCGCGCGATTTCGCCTAGCCGGTCGAGCGCCGCGGCGGCGATGCGTCCGGACGGCGGCCGTCCCGGCGACAAGCTCGCGAGATAGACCGTATCGCGCGAGCGATCGAGCCGCGCGAGCATCCGCTCGAACATCGCGCCGAGTTCCCCGGCGATCAGTAGCCCCGCGTCGATATCCGCGAGCTCGGGCAGGTCGGTCAGGATCATCAGCCCCGCCGCCGGATCGCCGCTCGGGCGCACGCGGCGGCGCGGCGGCCCCGCGTCGGGAATCTCGGCGCTCATCAGCCAGTCGGCGAAAACTTCCAAGGTCACAGGGAGCGGCGCGGGTGCCTCGACCGGCGCGGCAACGGTCGGCTTCGTCTCGGCGGCAGGCTCGCCGAGCCAGCGTCTCGGCTCCTCGCCGATCGCAGTGTCGACGCCCGCGAGCCGCCACCAGCCGGTCAGGCTCGCGATGTCCGCAGTGTCGATCGTTGCCGCTTGCCCCATCGTGCGACCAAGCGCGTTGTTGACGAGGGGGTCAATCTCCGGGCACTCGCAACGCCGACAGTCCGTTACGCGCATGCGGCGAGGCGCTTGAGACCGGGAGGACGGCATGAGCGAACGCGAGTCGATGCCCTATGATCTCGTCGTCATCGGCGGCGGCCCGGCGGGCCTCGCCGCCGCGATCCGCTTCAAGCAGATCGCGCCCGACCTGAGCGTCTGTATCCTTGAAAAAGGGTCGGAGATCGGCGCGCACATCCTCTCGGGCGCGGTGGTCGATCCCAAGGCGCTCGACGAACTCTTGCCCGACTGGCGCACAACCGGCTGTTCGCTCGCCGATGCGCCCGTCACCGACAACTGGCACTGGGTGCTGAGCGAAAAGAGCAAGACCGCTCTCCCCCATTGGATGATGCCGCCGTTCCTGTCGAACAAGGGCGCCTATACCGGCAGCCTCGGCAACCTGTGCCGCTGGCTCGCCGAGCAAGCGGAAGCTCTGGGTGTCGAGATCTTTCCCGGCTTCGCCGCCGCCGAAATCCTGTTCGACGACGGCGGCTCGGTGAAGGGCGTGGCGACCGGTGACATGGGCGTCGCGCGCGACGGCACCCACAAGCCCGACTACCAGCCCGGCCTCGAGCTCCACGCCAAATACACCTTCTTCGCGGAAGGCGCGCGCGGACATTTGACCAAGGAATTGAAGCGAATCTTCAATCTCGAAGTAAATTGTCAGCCACAAGCCTATGGTATCGGCCTGAAAGAACTATGGGACGTCGACCCCGCCAACCATAGCCTTGGCCGTGTCCTTCATACCCAAGGCTGGCCGCTGACCGACGCCTGGGGCGGCGGTTTTCTCTATCATCAGGCGAACCATCAGGTCGCCCTCGGCTTCGTCGTCGCGCTCGACTATTCGAACCCGCACCTTTCACCGTTCGAAGAGTTCCAGCGCTGGAAGCACCATCCCGAGATCGCCGCCGTCCTGAAAGGCGGCCGCCGCGTCTCCTACGGCGCGCGCGCGATCAACGAGGGCGGGTGGCAATCGGTGCCCAAGCTCGCTTTCCCCGGCGGCGCGCTGATCGGCTGCGCGGCGGGCTTTCTAAACGTGCCGCGCATCAAGGGCAGCCACACCGCGATGAAATCGGCGATGCTCGCCGCCGAGAGCGCCGCGACGGCGATCCAGGCGGGCCGCGCCAACGACGAGCTCGCCGAATATGAACCCGCCGTCCGCGACAGCTGGATCGCGAAAGAGCTGAAGCTCGTCCAGAACGCCGAACCCGCGGTCGCGAAATACGGCGGCTTCTGGGGCACGATCGTCGCCGGCGCCGACATGTGGATGCGTCAGCTCGGAATCGGCCTGCCAATCGCGATGAAGCACCACGCCGACAATACGACGCTCAAGCGCAAGGACGCGGCGAAACCGATCGCCTATCCCAAGCCCGACGGCGTGTTGAGCTTCGACCGCCTCTCGTCGGTTTTCATCTCGAACACCAATCACGAGGAGGACCAGCCCGTCCACCTGACGCTCAAGGACGCGAACGTCCCGATCGACGTCAACCTCGCGCTCTACGACGCGCCCGAGCAGCGCTATTGCCCGGCGGGCGTCTACGAGATCGTCGGCCGTGAGGTGGGCGATCCCAGGCTCCAGATCAACGCCCAGAACTGCGTCCACTGCAAGACCTGCGACATCAAGGATCCGACGCAGAACATCAACTGGGTCGTTCCCGAAGGCGGGGGCGGGCCGAACTACCCGAACATGTGAGGGTGGAGCGCGAAACCGCCTACGCCAAGATCAATCTCGCGCTGCACGTCCGGCGGCGGCGCGCCGACGGCTATCACGACATCGAGACGGTGTTCGCGTTCTGCGAGGACGGGGATGTAATTGAGGCGGAAGCCTCGGACACGCTGTCGCTGACGATCGAGGGGCCGTTCGGCCGGGGTCTGGAAACTGAGGACAATCTTATTCTGCGCGCCGCGCGCGCTGTCGGTGCAACGGCAGCGCTCCGTCTTTCCAAGAACCTCCCCGTCGCAAGCGGCGTCGGCGGCGGCTCTGCCGACGCGGCGGCGGCGCTCAGGCTTCTCGGCACGGCCGATCCGGCGATCGCCGCCCAACTCGGCTCCGACGTTCCCGCCTGCCTTGGTTCCACGACCGCGCGCGGTGAGGGCAGGGGCGAAACCCTCCTCCCGGTTGAACCCGTCACCGGCACACCGATCCTGCTCGTTAACCCGCGCATCCCGCTCTCGACCGCGCGGGTCTTCGCCGCATGGGACGGCATCGATCGGGGTCGGCTTGGTGACTGGCGCGCCGGCCGCAACGATCTCGAAGCGCCCGCCCGCGCGCTCGTCCCCGAAATTGCCGCGATTCTCGACTGGCTGAATGCACAACCCGGCGTCACTCTCGCCAGAATGTCCGGCTCGGGCGCGACCTGCTTCGCGCTGTTCGAGAGCGAGGCACAGCGCGACAGGGCGGTCGCCGCGGTCCCGGCCGAATGGTGGCACATGAGCTCGCGCCTGCGATGACCGCGTGGACCTTCAAGCCCGGCGACGGCGGCGACATCCTGACGGTCGTCGATCACGCTTCGAACCGCGTGCCGCCGGGGATCGATCTCGGTATCGATCCGGCGTTGCTCGAAACGCACATCGCATGGGACATCGGCGCCGCCGCGCTCGCCCGCGCGCTCGGCTATCCGGCGTTCCTCGCCAATGTGTCGCGGCTGGTGATCGACTTCAACCGCGAAGCCGACGCGCCGGGTCTTATCGCGAAGGCGAGCGACGGTATCGCCATTCCCGGAAATGCCTGCGACGTGCGAACGCGCATCGGCTGGTGG
>JACDGO010000003.1 GCA_013821585.1 Sphingomonadaceae bacterium | reverse complement strand
GCATAAGGCGCAATGTTCCAGATTTGTTCGCGCTCGGCAAGAGGGGCGGCGCGCTCAGCTCTAGATGGTCCGCGCGGCGCGCTTGGCAAGGGCTTGCGTTCCGCGCGGCTCCGTCCGACGCTGCGGCCAAGCAGAAAAGGAGAGCTGCGATGAAGGACAGAGTCGCGGGAGTTCGGGCGATTGCGCTCGTCGGTCCGGCGGGTGTGGGAAAAACCAGCCTGGCCGAGGCGCTGCTGTTCGCCGCCGGAGCGATCGACCGCCAGGGAAGCGTCGACGCCAAGTCGAGCATCGGCGACGCGAGCCCCGAGGCGCGGGCGCGGGGCGGATCGACCGAGCTCAACCTGACGCGCTTCGACTGGATGGGCGAGCGCTTCGTGCTGTGCGACGCGCCGGGATCGGCGGCGTTCGCCCCAGACGCGGCGCGCGCGGTTTCGGCGTGCGACCTCGCGCTGGTCGTCATCGATCCCGATCCGGCGCGCGCGCCGCTGGTCGAGCCAACCTTGCGCGCGCTCGAGACCGCGCGGATGCCGCACGCGCTGTTCGTCAACCGCATCGACCAGGCGCGTGGCAATATCGAGGATCTGCTCGCCGCGCTCCAGCCGATGAGCGCGGCGGCGCTGGTCGCGCGGCAGATTCCGATCCGGAGCGGAGAGCGCGTAGCGGGGTTCGTCGATCTCGCGCTTGAACGCGCCTATCACTATCACGCGGGCAAGCCGTCCGATCGCGTGCCGCTCGCCGACCATCTCAAGGACGCGGAGAAGTCGGCGCGCGCACACATGCTCGAGCAGCTCGCCGACCACGACGACGTCCTCCTCGAGCAGCTGATCTCCGACGAGACGCCCGCGCTCGGCACCATCTTCGGCGACCTCGCGAGCGAAACGCTCCAGGGCTTCGTCGCGCCCGTGCTGTTCGGATCGGCGACGAGCGGCTTCGGGGTGCGGCGGCTCTTGAAGATGTTGCGCCACGACACACCGACGGCGGCGGAAACGGCGAAACGGCTGGGCGTCGAGGGACCGGCCGCGCGTGTCGTCAAGATCGCGCACGGATCGACCGTCGGCCGTCTCGCGATCGCGCGCGTGTTCGGCGCGCGGCTCGTGGAAGGCGCCGAGGTTGACGGCGGCGGGAGCCGCGCGGGCGCGCTGTTCACGCTTCAGGGCGCGGCCACCGCGAAAGTCGCGCGCGCCGAGGCCGGCGAGCTGATCGGCATCGCCAAGATGGACTCCGCGCGCGCGGGCGAGACGATCGGAACCGGCGGCGGGAAGATCGCGGCGGGCGAGGCGGACGCGCCGCCCGTCGCCAATGTCGCGCTGGCGATCGCGGTCAAGGACCACAAGGACGAGGTTCGCCTGTCGACCGCGCTCAACCGGCTGGTCGAAGAAGATCCCGGACTGAGCTGGGGGCAGGAAGAGGCGTCGCGCGAGACGCTGCTTCACGGAATCAACGACGAGCACCTCGCGGTCGCGCTCGAGCGCCTGAAGCGCCGATACGGCGTTGCGGTGACGACGGGCAAGCCAGGCGTCCCCTACAAGGAATCGATCCGCAAAGCGGTAACAAAACGCGGGCGGCACAAGAAGCAGTCGGGCGGACACGGCCAGTTCGGCGACGTCGTCATCGCCATCCGCCCGCTGCCGCATGGCAAGGGCTTCGTCTTCGAAGACAAGATCACCGGCGGCGCGATCCCGAAGCAATGGATCCCCGCGGTGGAGCAGGGCGTAAAGGACGCGATGGTGAAGGGGCCGCTGGGCTTCCCGGTCGTCGACGTCGCGGTAACGCTGAACGACGGATCGTTTCACAGCGTCGACAGCTCCGAACTGGCGTTTCGCACGGCGGGAAGAATTGCGATGGCCGAGGCGCTCGCGGAGAGCGCGCCCTATCTGCTCGAGCCGGTATGCCACTTGACGGTCGACGCGCCGGGAAGCGCGAGCGCGCGGATCACCTCGGCGACGGCGAGCCGCAGGGGGCAGATGCTCGGGATGGCGCCGCTCGACGGCTGGTCGCGCTGGGACCGGATCGAGACGCTGCTCCCCGAAGCCGAACTGCACGGCCTCGATGCCGAGCTGCGCTCGCTGAGCCAAGGCATGGCGCACTATCGGGCAAAGTTCGACCACCTCGCCGAGGTCAATTCCAAGGTCGCGGGCGAAGTGCTCAAGCGCGAGCGGGAACCCGCCTAGGAGTCCAAGCGCTGGTGCGCGATGATACGCACTCTCGCTTTCGCGCTCCTCGCGCTCGCCGCCTGCGGGCAACCCGCCGCCGACAAGGGCGCATCGGAGAACGTCGCACCGCGACACGAGCCCCCGGCCGCTGCGCCCGCGCTTCCCGCGTCGAACGCCGCCGACAGCGCGAACTGGCCCCGCGCCCCCGGCACGCCGGGCGGACTGCCCGACGACCGCACGCCGATTTCCGAAGTTCCGATCGCGGCGGAAAGCGCACAAGGCGCGGCACAGGTGGTCGAGCGCTACGGCTGGCTGCTGGAGGCAGGCGATTTCGCCAAGGCGCGCTCGCTCTGGTCGGACGGGGGGCTCGCGAGCGGTCTGAGCGAGGCCGCTTTCGCGCAAAGCTGGGGCAAATACGCCCAAGTCCACGCGATGGTCGGCGCGCCGGGGCGAATCGAGGGTGCGGCCGGATCGCTCCATGTCGAGGTTCCGTTGCAGCTTTACGGCACGCTTAAAGACGGCGGGCGGCGCTTCAACCTGATCGGCCTGGTGACGCTGCGCCGGGTGAACAACGTGCCAGGCGCAACGCCCGCGCAGCTAAGCTGGCATATCAGCGCGAGCGGACTGAAACCTCGGCCCTAGGCCGTCGCCGTCCGTCTTTCGCTGAGCATCAGACCGCCGAGCACCGCCGCGACCAGCAGCAGCGCAGGCACATCGCCCATCATGTGCCCCATGCGTATCGGGTCGCTCATCGATTGCACCGCCATGATGGCCGCGTGGACGATGCTCGACCATATGGTGAACCAGATCAGCGAGGCGTTCGCCGCGGGGGCCGCCCCCGCACGGATGAGGAATACGCCGAGCGTCGCGTAGACGCCGACGATCATCATGAAATATTGCGACGAAGCCGGCATTCCCTCGTGCCACGCCCAGCCCGACGGCCAGACGATCGCGAGCGGATAGACGAGACAGAATATCGCGCCGAACACGACGAGCGCGATCTGAAGCAAGGAATAGCGGTGAAACATGTCCCGTTCCTCCCCCGATGGAAACGATGCACGACTGTGAAATAGCGTTATCCGGACGAAGCGGCAAATTCCTGTGTCGCGCCGTATGAAGTGGCGCAAGAACGCGGGCGTGCCTAAGCTGCGCCAATAGGGAGAATCGCGATGCGCCACCTTGCCCTGTCCGCCGCGCTGCTGGCGACCGCGACCGGCGCGATCGCCCAAGCCGCCGCGCCCGGCGCACTGATCGCATCCGCGCCGATGGCGGGCGCGCCCGCCGGGACGCATGCGTGGCGCATCCGCTATGCCTCAACCGACGACCGCGGGCGGCCAGAGGAAGTGACCGCTGTCGTCGTCGCGCCCGACCGTCCGCCGCCGCCGGGGGGCCGAAGGGTCATCGCCTGGGCGCATGGCGCCTGGGGAGTCGTAGAGACGTGCGCGCCTTCGCTCAGCCCGAAGTTCTTCGAGGTCACGCCGGGCGTGAAGGAAGCCGTCGCGCGCGGCTATGCGTTCGTCGCGACCGATTATCCGGGCCTCGGGACGCCGCAGCCGCATCCGTTCCTCGTCGGCGTCAGCGCCGCGCACGCGGTGCTCGATTCGGTGCGTGCGGCGCGCAACCTGAGCCAGGCGGGCGCGGGCACTGCGTTCGCGGTCTGGGGCGAATCGCAAGGGGGGCACGCGTCGCTGTTCACCGGCGAGCAGGCGCGCGGCTATGCACCCGAGCTGAGGCTGGTCGGCGTCGCCGCCGCCGCGCCGCCGACCGATCTTGTCGCCAATCTGACCGGCGGCACCGATCCTTCGGTGCGCGCCTTCCTGACCTCGTTCGCGGCTTATAGCTGGTCGCGCCACTATAGCGCCGATCTGAACACGCTCGGGCGGCCGGGGACCGGGCGGCTGATCGGCCGCCTCGCGCAGAACTGCCTGACGCTCGGCAAGGCGCCCAAGCTCGGCACCGTGCTCGGCATCCTTGCGCTGCGCCGCGACCTGAAAGGCGTCGATCTCGGCCGAATCCAGCCCTGGGCGCGGCTCGCGCGCCTGAACAGCGCCGGGCAGAATGCGCCGGGCGCGCCGCTGTTCATCGCGCAGAACGGCAAGGACGCGATCGTCGCGGTGTCGGTGACGCAGGCCTTCGCGCGGCGTGCATGCGCGCGCGGCGCGCGTGTCGTCTATCACCCGATGGCGACGTCCGGTGGCCATGTGACGAGCGCGCGCGACAGCACGACCGCGACGCTCGACTGGATCGGCGCGCGGTTCGCGGGAAAGCCCGCGCCAAGCGATTGCGGGCGGATTTAGCCGGTGACCGCTCTTACCGGCGGCTGCGCATGCGGCGAGGTTCGCTACCGGCTTACCGCCCCGCCGATGTTCGTCCATTGCTGTCATTGCACGAGCTGCCAGACCGAAACGGGTTCGGCCTTCGTCATCAATGCGCTGATCGAGGGCGACCGCGTCGAGACGCTCGCGGGTGCGCCCGATCCGGTGATGACGCCTTCGGAGAGCGGCAGGGGGCAGCAGGTTTGGCGCTGCCCGAAATGCCGCGTTGCGCTTTGGAGCAACTACGGCGGGGCGGACGATCGCCTGCGCTTCGTGCGCGTCGGCGCGCTGGATACGCCCGCCGAATGCCCGCCCGACATCCACATCTACACGCGCTCGAAGCTGCCGTGGGTCACGCTTCCGGAAGGCGTGGCCGCGGTCGAAGGCTATTACGACAGCAAGACATTGTGGCCCGAAGCGAGCCTGGCGCGGCGGCGGGCGCTTTTCGGATGAGGATGGGGATATGCGGCTGAGACGGATAGCGAGCATACTGGCGATCGCGCTGTCGCTCGGCGCGGCGCCTCCCGCCTACGACGTGCTGGTGCGCGGCGGAACGATCTACGACGGATCGGGCGGCGCGCCTTACAGGGGGGATGTCGCGATCCGGGGCGACCGGATTGTCGCGGTCGGGCGGGGGGTGCGCGGGGCCGCGAAACGGACGATCGACGCGCGCGGGCTCGCGGTCGCTCCCGGTTTCATCAACATGCTGAGCTGGTCGAACGAATCGCTGATCGCCGACGGGCGCGGGCAAAGCGATATTCGCCAAGGCGTGACGCTCGAGGTGATGGGCGAGGGCGATTCGATGGGTCCGTGGACGCCCATTCTGAAAGCCTATGCGATCCGGCAGCAGTCCGACATCAAATATCCGATCAGCTGGACGACGCTCGGCGAATATCTGGCGTTTCTCGAAAAGCGCGGCATCGCGCCCAACGTCGCGAGCTTCGTCGGCGCCACCACCGTGCGCGAGAATGTGCTGGGCTTCGACGACATCGACCCGACGCCGGCACAGCTCGACGCGATGCGCCGCCTCGTCCGCCAGGCGATGAACGAGGGGGCGGTCGGGGTCGGCTCTTCGCTGATCTACGCGCCCGCGAGCTATGCCGAAACACCCGAGCTGATCGCGCTCGCGACGGAGAGCGCGAAGTGCGGCGGCATGTACATCAGCCATATGCGCTCCGAGGGCGACCGGCTGGTCGAGGCGGTCGATGAGTTGATCGAGATCGCGCGAAAATCGGGCGGACCCGCCGAAATCTACCACCTGAAACAGGCGGGCGCGTCGAACTGGGGCAAGCTCCCCGTCGTGATCGCCAGGGTCGAGGCGGCGCGCGCGGCGGGTATACGGATCACCGCCGACATGTACACCTACACGGCGGGCGCGACCGGGCTCGACGCCTCGATGCCGACCTGGGTGCAGGCCGGCGGCTACGACAAATGGGCCGAACGGCTGCGCGACCCGGCGATCCGAGTACGGGTGATCGCCGAGATGAAGCGGCCGGGCAAGGACTGGGAGAATCTGCGCCTCGCCGCCGGGTCGGCCGACCGCGTGCTGCTGCTCGGTTTCAAGAACCCGAAGCTGAAGCCGCTGACCGGCAAGACGCTGGCGCAGGTGGCAGCGATGCGCGGCACGACCCCGGAAGACACGATCGTCGATCTCGTCATCGAAGACGGCAGCCGCGTCGGCACGGCCTATTTCCTGATGAGCGAGGCGAACGTCGCGCGACAGACCGCGATCCCCTGGGTGGCGTTCGGCTCGGACGCCGAAGCCGCCTCGCCCGAGGGCGTGTTCCTGCTGTCGAGCACTCATCCGCGCGCTTATGGCAATGTCGCGCGGCTGCTCGGCCGTTATGTCCGCGATCAGCACACGACCACCCTAGCGGACGCGGTGCAGCGGCTGAGCAGCTTTCCGGCGACCAATCTCGGCATTCGCGATCGCGGCCTGCTCAAGCCCGGCAACTTCGCCGACCTCGCGATCTTCGATCCCGCGACGATCGCCGACCGCGCGACCTTTGCGAAGCCACAGCAGTTCGCCGTCGGCATGCGCGACGTGTTCGTCAACGGACAGCAGGTACTGAGGGACGGCGCGATGACCGCCGCGCGCCCGGGCCGTGCGGTCAGGGGGCCTGGGTGGAAGCGCTGTCCAAGCTAGGCTCCTGGACGGCGGCGCTCGCGCTCGCGGGTTGCGCGGCGGCTCCGGGCGCGCGGGTGCGTGTCGCGTTCGACCGGGGCGGCGTGACGTCCGTTTCGGCGCGCGGGTTCGCCGATCCAGCGACGCATCGCCGCGTGACGGCCGACGATCCGGTGCGCGTCGCGAGCGTTTCGAAGCTGGTCGTCGCGCTCGGCGTGATGCGGCTGGTCGATACGGGGACGCTCGATCTCGACCGCGATGTCTCCGCCTATCTCGGCTGGCCACTGCGCAACCCGGCATACCCCGACACGCCGATCACGCTCAGGCTGCTGCTGTCGCACCGATCGAGCCTGACCGACAGTGTCGATTACGCGATCCCGCTCGGGCAGACGCTGCGCGCGACCGTCGCCGATCCGAAAGCATGGGATGCCGCGCACGCGCCGGGCGGCAGGTTCCACTACACCAATCTCAATTTCCCCGTCGTCGCCAGCGTGATGGAGGCGGCGGCGGGGGAACGCTTCGACCGGCTGATGGTGCGCCTCGTGTTCGTGCCGCTGAAGCTCGACGCCTGCTTTAACTGGACGACGTGCGGCGACGCCAAGGTCGCGCGGGCGGTAGTTCTGATCGACGCCAAAGGCGCGGTGCTGCGCGACGATTTGAAGGGCGCGCGGCCCGCCTGCCCCGTTCTCGCGCCACAGGGTTGCGACCTATCGGCCTATCGGCCCGGCGACAACGGCGCGCTGTTCTCCCCGCAGGGCGGACTGCGCATTTCGGCGCGCGATCTGTCGGCGATCGGGCGGATGCTGCTGAACGGCGGCGAAGGCTTCCTGTCGCCCGCGTCGCTGACCACGCTGACCACGCCCGTCTGGACCTATGACGGCGCGAACGGAGAGAGTGAGCGTGGCTTTTACTGTGCCTACGCTCTCGCGGTGCAAACGCTCGCGTCGCGCGCGCCCGGTTGCCGGGACGATCCGTTCGGCGACGCACGCCCGCGCATCGGCCACGCGGGCGAAGCCTATGGCGTGCGCTCGGGGTTATGGATCAACCGCGCGGCTAAGCGCGGCGTCGCCTATTTCGCGACGGCAGTGCCCGACAGCGATCCCGGAAAACGCTCGGCCTTCACCCTCACGGAGGAACGCCTCGCGCGCGGGCGATAGAAAAAAGGCCGGAGCTCCATGAAGGAGCTCCGGCCATTCGAGCCTGCCGCGAAGAGAGGGAGCGAACGCGGCGGGAAGGGGTCAGTTGCGCGCCAGCGCGGTGTTGCCGCCCTTGGCCTTGGCGTTGCACTTGGCGAGCGCGTCGGCGTCGAGGG
Source organism: Sphingomonadaceae bacterium (assembly GCA_013821585.1). Classification (GTDB taxonomy): domain Bacteria; phylum Pseudomonadota; class Alphaproteobacteria; order Sphingomonadales; family Sphingomonadaceae; genus Sphingomonas_O. The sequence goes on along the minus strand of JACDGO010000003.1, from coordinate 13,773 downwards.
GCGATCCCGCAACCGTGAAGCTCTCCAAACGGCCGACCTGCTTGGCGACCTGGGCGCAAACGATCTGCGGACGCGCAGTGACGTTCGTCGCGTTGCAGCCGCCGGGGCCGCAGCGCCACAGCACGTCGCCGGCGACGACATTGTCGGCCTTGGCGAGGGCAACCGAGGGAATCGCGCGATAAGCGGGGGCCTGCGCTTCGGCGGGGCTCGCGGTCACGCCCAGGAGCGCGGCCGACGCTGCGAAAGCGGCGATCATGGGAATAGTGCGAAGCATTTCAAGCGTCCTTTCAAACTAGGTTGCGAATCACTACCTAGCGCGATAGGTTTCGAGTTGCAACAGAAAACTTAATACCGTTGCATTTTTTTTCGGATGGGATAGGCTGACAGGCAGGATGGGTATGCTGAAGGAAGACTTGGGCGCGCTCGCGAGCTGCGCCCTTCCCGCCGCGCTTGAAGCGATGGGCGAACGCTGGTCGTTCCTCATCCTGCGTGCCGCGTTCAACGGGCTCCATCACTTCGAGGAGTTTCAGTCGACGCTCGGCATCGCCCGCAACATCCTGGCGAACCGGCTCGGCCGTCTCGTCGATCACGGCATATTGACGCGCGAGGCGATGGCCGACGATCGCCGCAAGGTGGAATACCGCCTGACCGAAAAGGGCGCGGCGCTGCTGCCGTCGATGCTCGCGCTCAGGCAATGGGGCGAGAAATGGGAAGCGTGCGGCCCCTCGACTCCGGTGCTGGTCGACGAGCGCGACCATCAGCCGATCCGCGACATCAGCATTCTTTCGCACGACGGCCGTACGCTCGGCCTGCGCGATCTCTGCTGGGCGCACGCCGAGGACATCCGCCCATTGGAGCCGGTCAAGCTACAGGCTGTTGCCTAGGGCGGACGGCGCGACGACACAGCATGACTGTGTCTATTTACCAGACGCGCGCCGACCGACGGCGTGGCTTCGCCACGCCGGCCTTAACGCGAAGAATAATAGGCGACGTGGCAGAGCCACGTCGTCGGTCCTCGCTATGGCGAGGCCGGCCGAGGCGCTGGAACGCGGTGTTAGCTGCGCTAACGCCTGCTGCGCCTCGACTTACCCTTCGTAATCCCCACCCATGTTCTGGTTGCGCGGCGGCGCGGCGGCGGTCAGGCGGAGCGCTTCGGCCGACTGGGCGAGCGAGCCCATCTCGTCGACCGCGTCGTCCTCGTCGATCTGGACGCGCTGAAGGTTCGTCACGACCGATTCGCGCAGCTCTTCGGGGAGCACCGTCTCCTCGGCGATCTCGCGCAGCGCGACGACGGGGTTCTTGTCGCGGTCGCGCTCGATAGTCAGCTCGGCGCCGCCCGAAACCTGCCGCGCACGCTGCGCCGCGAGCAGCACCAGATCGAACCGATTGGGCACCTTGTCGACGCAATCCTCGACCGTCACGCGCGCCATCGAACGCTTCCTTCAAACCAGAGCTATCGGAGAAAGCGCGCGCCTAGCAGCGGCCGTCCCGAAATGCAACCGGCTTGCCAGCCCGGTCCGCGCGGGCGAAGGGGCGACATGGGCAAGGAATTCACGGTCGGCGGCGATCGGCTGAAGCTGCTGACCGAGGGGCCGGAGCGGCTCGACGCGCTGATCGCGCTGATCGACGGCGCCCGGAAATCGCTGCGCGTGATTTACTATATCTATACCGACGGCCCAGCGGGCCAGCGCGTGCGCGAAGCGCTGATCGCCGCGGCGAAGCGCGGCGTAGCCGTGTCGCTGATCGTCGACGGCATGGGGACCGAGGCGGCTGAAGCGGAGCACTTTTTCGATCCGCTCAAAACGGCGGGCGTCGAGACATGTCGCTTCGTGCCGCGCTGGGGGCGGCGCTATTTGCTGCGCAACCATCAAAAACTCGCGCTCGCCGACGAGGCCCGCGCGATCATCGGCGGGTTCAATGTCGATGACGACTATTTCGGGGCTGAAGGCGAAGCGGCGTGGCGCGACCTCGGCCTCTATATCGAGGGCGACGCCGCCGCGCACGTGACCGGCTATTTCGACGCGCTGTCGCGCTGGGCGAAACAGCCGCGTCCACCGATGCGCGCGCTGACGCGGACGCTGAGGACCTGGAGCCAGCCCGAAGGCTCTTTGCGCTGGCTGTTCGGCGGCCCCACGCGCCGACCGTCGCCTTGGGCGCGTGCGCTCAAGCAGGACATGAACGCGTCGCGGCGCATCGACCTCATCGCTGGCTATTTCGCGCCCAATCCCGCCATGCTCCGGCGCCTCGATCGCGCGGGGCAGCGCGGACAGGTGCGTCTTGTCCTTCCCGCCTTCACCGATCACGGCATGGCGATCTGGGCGTCGCGCTTCACCTATGCCGGCCTCATCCGCAAGTGTGTCGAAATCTACGAATATCTGCCGACCAAGCTGCATACAAAACTCGTTTTGGTCGACGACGCGGTCTATATCGGCTCGGCGAACTACGACATCCGCAGCCTGTTCCTCAACCTCGAGCTGATGCTGCGGGTCGACGATCCGGCCTTCGCCGCGCACGTCCGCGATTATATGGACGGAGAAGTCGCGCGCTCGGAGCGCATCACCGCCGAGGTGAATAATCAGCGCAGCGGCTGGTGGACGCGAATCCGTCAGGCGGCCGCCTATTTCGTCATGGCCGTGGTCGATCTCAACGTTACCCGGACGCTGACGTCCGAGGCGGATGCGCAATAAGGATTCAGTCTTTCCATGCCCAGTAAAGTTGCGCGGGAGGTACGTTCCACAGCTCGAAGCCATGGTCGATCTCGGCGAAATGCGGCGCGAGAAATGTGCGTACCTTTGGGCTGAACTGATAGACGAGGAAGGCGCCGCCAGCCTTCAGCACCGCCTGCGTCGCTGCCGCGATCTTTGCGCCGACGCCGGGCGGCAAGGTCGAAAATGGGAGGCCCGAGAGGACGTAATCCGCGCCGTCGTGCCCAGCCTCGGTGACGATCCGCTCGACGTCGGCCGCGGAACCTAGCACCGCGCGAAAACGCGGGTCGGGAATCGTCTCGTTCAGATAGTCGATGAAATCGGGATTGGTGTCGATCGCGATCAGCGTCGCGTCATGCGGCAGCTGATCGAGGATGGGGCGGCAAAAGGTGCCGACCCCGGGGCCATATTCGACGAAAACCTTGGTGTTCGCCCAGTCGACCGGCGCGAGCATCTTGCGGATCAAAATATCGGACGACGGGATGATCGACCCGACCATCACCGGGTGTTTGAAGAAGCCGGTGAGGAACATCCCCCAGGGCGTGCGCGGCAGCCTCAACGCGAAACGCGGGCGCTTCAGGGGCTTGGCGGTGCTGATCGACATCGGAAATCCCGGCTGGTTGGCCCAAGGGGCTCGCGTTCGCAAAAAGCGGCGGCGAGCGCAAGCGCGCTTCGCCTTTGCGTTCGACGGCGCCGTCCCTATCAAGCACGCGTATGACTCGCCCGCGCCTCGAACGCGATTTCGCATTGCTGTTCGCGGTGATGCTCGTGATCGGCGCGGGGAATACCGCGCTGCAATCGGTGATGCCGGCGATCGGCCGGTCGTTGGGCGTTCCCGACGGCGTCATCGCCATGGCGTTTTCGGTGTCGGCGCTGGTCTGGGTGATCGCGGCGCCGTTCTGGGCGAAGCGCTCCGACCGCACCGGGCGGCGGCGCATGGTTCTGACCGGAGTCATGGGCTTTTCGGTTTCGGTGCTGCTGTGCGGGTTCTTCCTGACCGCGGGCATCCACGGGCTGATCGCGCCGGTCGCGACGATCGCGAGCTTCATCGCCGCGCGCATGGTCTATGGCCTGTTCGGCGCGGCAGCGCCCCCGGCCGCGCAAGCGATCCTCGCCTCACGGACAACGCGCGCCGAACGGACCAAGGCGCTCACCCTCCTCGCCTCGGCGTTCGGGCTCGGCACCATTCTCGGCCCCGCGCTCGCGCCGTTCTTCGTGCTCCCCGGAGTCGGCCTCGCCGGGCCTGCCTATTTCTTCGCGGCCGGAGGCGGCGCGGTCGCGTTCGCCGTCTGGCGTTATCTGCCCAACGACGCGCCGGGCGAGCATGGCCATGGCGCGGCGACGAGCTATCCCTCGATTGGCGGCAATTTGACTGGCGCGAGCGTAATCGCGGCGACGACCGAACGCGGCACGGCCGAACTCCCGTTGCGCGACCCGCGCGTCTGGCCGTGGCTCCTGACCGGCCTCGTCGCAGGCCACGCGCAAGCAATGGTCGGGCAAAGCGTGGGTTTCCTCGTCATCGACCGCCTCGGCGAAAGCCCCGGGCTCGCGCAATCGTCGATCGGCCTCGTGCTGATGAGCGGAGCGGGCGCGGCCTTGCTCGTGCAATGGGGACTGATCCCGCTGCTCGACCTCAAACCGCGCGCGCTTGTGCTGATCGGCCTCGTCGTCGCCGCGACCGGTGGCTGCGCGATCGCAAGCGCGGGGTCGCTCTATGGGATCGCCACCGCATTCGCACTTACGTCGGCCGGGTTCGGCTTCGTGCGGCCCGGTTATACCGCAGGCTCGTCGCTGGCGGTCGGGCCCGAGCTTCAGGCGCTCGTCGCGGGGCGCGTGACGTCGGTCAACGGCGCATCTTTCGTGCTTGGCCCGTCGATCGGCGTCGGGCTCTACGAGCTGTGGCGTCCGGCGCCCTACGTGCTCGCCGCGACGCTCTGCGCGCTGTTGTTCGCTTATTCGCTCGTCCGCCTACGACCGGGCGAGTTGCATAAAAAACGGGCCGGTCCCGGAGGGCCGACCCGAAAGTTTTAGGAGAGGATGCCTGAAAGGCCCGTTCTATGTGCGGCGCAGCATGTTTTCTCGCAAGTGCGAAAAGAAAAATCGCACTTGCATCGATTGCATCTTGAAACTCGCCAATAAAGGCGCATTCTTGACGGCCTAGTACGTGCGGCAGCGCACAATGGAGCAAGGATATGCGGCGCCTGCCGTCATTGTCGGGGATCGAAGCGCTCGTCGCGGTGGCGCGGGCCGGCTCGATCAAGGCGGCCGCCGAGGAGCTGTCGTTGTCGTCGCCCGCGCTCAGCCGGCGCATCCAGTCGCTCGAGCGCTTCATCGGCAAGCCGCTGTTCACGCGCGGCCATCAATCGATGACGGTCAATCCCGACGGCGAGCGGCTGCTCGCGCTCGTCGCGCCGGCGATCGACACGATCTCCGACGCGCTTGAGGCGGTCGGCAGCGACGGCGGCGGCCTGCTGCGCCTGCGTCTCGGCGTGCAACCGCTGTTCGCGGCGCAGCGGCTGATCCCGAGGCTCGGCGAATTGCGCGAGGCGCATCCGTCGCTTCATCTCGACATAGACACCGCGCCGCATGCCGCGACGCGGCTCGGCGACGGGCTCGACGCGGCGATCGTCATCGCGCGCGAGCCCGATCCCGGAGTCTATGCGAAGCGTCTCGACCGCAACCGCGTCTATCCGATCGCCGCGCGCCATTATCGTCACGGCCCCGGTGCGATCACCAGGCCCGAGCAGCTCAAGGAGCTGACCGTCCTCCTTCATCGCGACATGCCCGAGACGTTCGAGGCATGGCGCCGTGCGATCCAGCTTCACGACCTCGAGCCCGCCGCGATTGACCATTATGATTCCGGCCAGCTGATGCTCGACGCCGCCGCACAGGGCATCGGCGTTGCGTTCATGCACGAAAGCCACCTCGACGGCGCGCACGACGACCGGCTCGTCCGCCTGTTCGACCTTGATGTCGAAAGCCCGTACAGCTACTGGTTCGTCTGCCGGCCCAGGGCACTGGCGGCGCCTCCGGTGCGCCTGTTCTACGACTGGCTGGTGGAGGCGATGGCAACCTAAAAGCGCGACTATCCGAATACGCTGGTGTGTTGGGAATAGATCGCGCGCCAACGTCCGCCGCGGTAGACGAAGACGTCGCATGACGCGACCGGATCGCCACCGCCGGGTTTCGTCGAAATCCAGCGGACGATCGCGGTGTCGCCGAACAGCGTGACGTCGGCGCGCTCCGGGTGCGCGTCCTTCCACGCGACGACCTTCGCCGCGAATTCGGGCGATTTAGCGTGCGAGCGAGTGTGCGCGACGATCGTCGCCTTGTCGGTTACGTGACCGTCCGCGCCGACCGACCGGTATTCAGGCATGAGCAGCGCGTCGACAAACGCCGCGTCGCCCATGACCTCGGCGCTGCCCCAGGCATCGTCGGCGGCGACTACCGCCGCCGCCGTCCTCGGCTCGGCGGCAAACGCCGCATTCGAAATAGCTCCGGCAAGAAAGGCGTAAAGGAAAATAAGCGCACGCATCGGCAGTCTCCGGTCAAACGACGCCGTGCTATGGATCGTCGCGGGATTACCGCTCCGCCATTTCGATCAAACGCACGTTCGTGGCGACCAACGTCACGGCTTCTGCCGGCGGAGCTATTCCGCCCGTGCCTTCAAAATCTTCCCCGGCGTCCGCGGCGGTTCGCCCTTGGGCAGCGCATCGACCGCGTCCATTCCCGAAGTGACCTCGCCCCAAACGGTATATTGCCCGTCGAGGAAGCGTGCGTCATCGAGGCAGATGAAGAACTGGCTGTTCGCGCTGTCCGGCGCGGCGGTACGCGCCATCGAGCACACGCCGCGAACGTGCGGCTCACGGCTGAACTCGGCCTTCAAGTCGGGCTTTTTCGATCCCGACATGCCGGTGCCGGTCGGGTCGCCGCCCTGCGCCATGAAGCCGTCGATGACGCGGTGAAAGACGACGCCGTCATAGAAGCCTTCGTTCGCCAGCTCGGCGATCCGGTCGACATGGCCGGGGGCGAGGTCCGGGCGCAGCTTGATCGCCACCTCGCCGGTGTCGAGCGTCAGATTGAGCGTGTCGGCCATGAAAATCTCCAGCGGATAATGGGCGCGCATAGGCGAAGGCCGGGCGTCGCCGCAAGGACGGCGATCCGTGCTCGAGCCGTTGCATCGGCTCAAGGGCATCGCTAAGGGGAGCGCCTTCGCGCGCCCCGGCGTGCGGCCGGTGGACGGGGCTGTAGCTCAGTTGGGAGAGCGCGTCGTTCGCAATGACGAGGTCAGCGGTTCGATCCCGCTCAGCTCCACCACCCCACCGGACTTAAGATACTGAATTGATTAGGTACTTCCTGAAACGCTGAAGTCTGTTCCCACATAAGTTCCCACAGATCGGCGCGATCGGTTGCGTCCAATGGCGACCCAGAGCGTTCAGACCCATTCGGAAATGGAGTACCTGAGCGCATGGAAGGTGACGATACAATCCTGGTGCCCGCTCAGGGCGGTCAGGATGCCATCACGGTAGGCGAAGTCACAGGGATAATGTGCGCGCTAATTGACATCACGGGCGAACATGCCGCCCTCGACATCTCAGCCGCTGCCTTCAGGGGGATGATGGCACGCGAGCTTAATCCGCGGCGGGATCGGCAAGCCGACCGCGCCTTCCGTGCGATGTAGCTTTAACGGCGGAGACTGTGAATGATCAGCAGGCAGCCGCGAGTTGAGATTGCTATGAGCATCATCGGTAGAATCACGTGGGCTATCTCAGGTCCGGTTCGGCTAGCTACCTCAGCAAGGTGGGACGGATATTGAACTCCGCTGCCAGGAAGAGGTCGCCAGTCGGCAAAAAATCGCAGCGAAGTGATAGGCCAGAGATAAGCTACCGGCTTTCCGCCATCAGTCATCATATCCATCAAACCATGGCTGGCCATCGCGGCTGCGACCGCGACGAACGCGGTTAGCGCACGAACTCCTAGCTGGCGGTGGCAAGCCGCCGCCAATGCACCAAAGGCGATCGCGACGAACAAAGAATGGGAAAATCCGCGATGGCTGTAAAGCGATGCGCGCGCGACGCCAAAGAGCGGATGCATAAGTGCATCCAAGTCAGGCGCCATGGCCGCTCCCACTGCGACGATCATAAGTCTAACTGAGACCGGTCGCCGGACAACCGCCACCATAACGGCGATCGGCACGCACGCATGGGTAAAGGTAAGTGACACTGGTGCTCCGTCGAAGGCCGGGTTCGCCATTGTCGGCTTCGAAGATGTCCGCCAGTGAAAACTTCGGCAGCGTCCAAGCGCGTTGCCGACATGCCGACCTGATAGACGGCCCCTTCGGGATTTGCCAATATGGCAGGCATGGCAATCACCGACGAACAGATCATCGAGGCCGCCGAGCAGTTCGCTGCACGCTTCGCGGACGATCAGCCGATCGACCCGGATGGCGACTTGAACGGCGAGATGCTGCGGCGGGTTTGTGAGCTGGCGCGGAAGGAAGTGACGCCGATCCTCGGGACTAAGCTTGGCGATTGATGTGGGCGAGTTTCAAGGAGCGGTTCTCCTCGTGCGTTCGAATGGAGCTGTAAGCAGGCCGGCCCCGCGCTCCGCTAGTGCGAGAATGCGATAGAGATCGGCGACGTTGAGGCCGGAATCCTGGTCCACAATATTGACCTGCGCTTCACAGAACTGGCGGAAGTGGGCAAGGGCTTTGGCGTTGGACATCATTCTCTTCTCATTGTCATCGGTTGAGCATGTGCCAGACTCTCGATTAACCAGCCATATCCGACGGTTCCAAATTTTTGGGGCTGTAGAGGACCTGAGGCGATCCTCGCGTCGGTGTCACGCCATGATCGACGTCGAGTCCCGACGGCACGGGGGCAACGTGGCACCCCCGAAGCGCATGCTGCAAGCGGCTTTAGTTTAACTTACTGCCGGTCATAACGCGTAGCGATCAATTCTCGCACGGAGTCATGCAGCGGCTTGACGGAGGCAAAGCCATAGGTCGAGCCATCCCTGCGGGACACCTTTGCTTCGGAGGCTGCAAAGTCGGGATTTGGATATACACGTGTTCGCCGACGTGGAGGGTCCAACTTGTCGCTGCGCGGAAGCCCGATTTCGAAAGGTCCAGCACATCGAGCTGAAACTTCTGTAAGTCGCCAGATACCCAAATACCCGCATCGTGGCCAAAAGGCTCACAGGCGCGCGGGGTGCGTTTCGCTTTTGTCCATCTTGGTCAGTCATTTATTATAATCTGCGCCCGCGTTCCTTTGTAACTGGCTCGTTGTTAACGAGCAAATAGGGCGCGCAGTTCAAATGCCTCGCTCGGCATGGGGAGCCTACCGATCAGTGCAGAGTCGAAAGCGACCCGACACGAAAACGCCTCCCGGATTTCTCCGAGAGGCGCTTGGCGTCCGTTTCCTAACCCAGCTCAGGCGAAGACGACGTTCGTCCGCCGTCGGCGATAACGCAGCGACGCGCCGGTCAGGCCGAAGCCGCCGATAAGCATAGCCCAGGCGGCGGGCTCAGGGACAGCCGTCGGCTCGTAGGCAAAGCCTGAAAATGTCGACCCGTCGATGACGCCGAAAGTTCCGCGCGTGAAGTCGAGAGCATTGGTCCGGAAGATGTATGTCGCGCTATTCTCAGTGTCCACTAGCCCGTTGGTTCCAAAATCCGTCTGGAGCGTTACGCCGGTCGAGCTTCGTCCCGTCGTCGTCGTCGAGCCGCCGGGGTTGTTCTCCGCAGTGAATATACCGCCGCCATCAGGATCAGCTGTGCTGACGAAACCATCGACGGTGTAGCCGGAAAAATCCGCACCCGTAAAAGAGTCGATCATCTGGTTTCCATCCGAACCAGCCCCGGTCCGGGCAACTTGGTAATAGAAGTCTAGCGTGCCCGCCGTGTTCCGGTAGACCGCCGCCCGAAGCAATCCCGCAAACGTCAGCGCAGTGCCGGAAACGGAAGTCGATGCAAGGAGCGTTCCCTGTGTCGCTGAAACAAACGGCGTGAAGATCAACCCTGAGGTGCCGGGAGCGATCACGACGGCTTGTGCCGGTGCGGACGCAAATGTTGCCGACGCGGCGACAGCTAGCATGGCGGTAACGCGACGAATCATGATACAAAACTCCGGATTGACCGAAAGACGCTACAACGAGCCTAACGACCGGCAAAGCCCTGAGATTGCTCAACCTGTCCCGAATCGAGACGGAGATTAAGCTCCGCGTTGCGCAGCTTATCGACCTTGAGCGCCGCGACGGGGAGGCTGTCCGCGCCGGCAGCGAGGAGCTGCGCAACGAAGTCCTTCGCGCGATCGCGGACGGCGAACGTAAGCCACGCACGATGGCACTGGCCGCGAGGCAAACGATCGAGCAGGCGATCGGCCACGACTCAGAGCCAGAGCTTCCACTTTTCGCCGCATCCGCCCGATTCGACAGACCGCACGCGCGGGGGCATATCATTGAAGTGTCTGACGAAGCGCCACTATGCCGCGGCAAGTGACGAACGTCAACGAACCACCCCGATTTAGCAGGCGGTGTTTTGTAGGGAAGAGATGACGTTGTTAGGACGAAGGCGAACTATCGCGAACGTTTAGTTAGATAGCGCTCAGCTCCACCACCCCGCCGGAACTTATCGAAAGCGCGCTCATGCCCGATACACCCCCCGACCGCCTCGCCACCAATCCCGCGAGCGAATTCCATGACGCTGACGCGCTCGCGCGCGGCATCGGCGTTCGCTTCAAGGGAAACGAGCGCACCGACGTCGATGAATATTGCATCTCGGAAGGGTGGATCCGCGTCGCGCTGGGCAAGAAGGTCGACCGCAGGGGCGCGCCGCTGACGATCAGGCTGACCGGGCCGGTCGAGGTCTGGTTCCTCGACAAGCAGGACGCCAAAGACGATACAAAGCTTAGCGGGATTCCAGCATCGCCAGCTGAATGACGTCCTGGCTGAGCAACGGCGCGCGATCCTCGCGCGGCTCGGCTGCGGGCGCGTCGCCCGGATAGATGAAGCCATAGGTCGGGTTGGTGCGCGTACCGAGATCGCCGAGGCTCGCATACCACACGCGGACCTGGCTCCAGTCGCCTTCGGGCGAGACGTCGACTGCACGTACGCCATGCTCGATCCCGCCGGGACGCGACCAGTTGGCATGGTCGAGCAGCACTTCGCGGTCGCTGACGATCTTGCTGACCACCGCGACGTGGCCCGCGCGCATCCCGGGGGCCGACTTGAACGCGAGGATCGCGCCCGGCTTCGGCGCATGACCGCGGTCGTAGCGCCCCTCGGCCTGACCCCACCAGGTGTTGGCGTTGCCGCGGATCGCGACACCGGTAGTCTCGCGCGCGAAAGCGACGCATTGCCAATATTGCGCGTGAGCCGCGGTCGGCAACGCCGTCGTCAGGGCAAGCGTAAGCGCCGCGAGAATCGCGTGAAATCGGATAGCCAAGTGGAAGTCCCCGCCCTCGTCCTGAGCCTCGTCTGGCGGGGAATTGGTTAATAGGAAATAGCCACTTGGGCGGACTCGGGACGAGCCGCGCGGGTGGCGCGATGAAGCGATTGCGTTAGGGGCAACCAATGCGCTTCGTCGTCGAATCGGTGCTGATCGGGCAGGCCATTCCGATTGCTCGCGGCGAATTCAGTGCGATAGCCAAAACGCCGGCCGACGGTTCGCGGCGGGTCAGCATGCTCGGCATCGAGGGCGATACGCAAGCCGATCTCAGCGTCCACGGCGGCCCGGACAAGGCGATCCATCACTATCCACGCGATCATTATAACTGGTGGCGTGACGCGCTCGGGCCGCTGCCCATTCTCGACGCGCCAGGCGCGTTCGGAGAGAACATCTCGACGACCGGACTGACCGAATGGGAGGCGTGTATCGGCGACCGTTTCCGCCTCGGCGCCGCTCTGGTCGAGATCGCGCAGGGGCGTCAACCGTGCTGGAAGCAGGCGCACCGCCTCGGCAACGCAAGCGTTGTCGCGGCCATGGTCAGAAGCGGGCGCTGCGGCTGGTACTACCGCGTGGTCGAGGGCGGCGTGGTTGCGGCAGGCGATGCGCTCGAACTGACCGCTCGCCCGCACCCGGCCTGGACCGTGGCGCGCGTCATCGCGATGCTCATCCACCGCAAGGGCGAGCACGACGAAATGGCCCTGCGTGACCTCGCGGCGCTGGAGGTGCTGGCCAGCGGGTGGCGCGCGCGGGCATTGTCGCTCGCCCGTTGAAAGACTAGCCAATCGACTCAGCAAAGGGGGCCAAAGATGAGACACGGATTCTTGCTGGCGTTGGCGTTCGGCGTGATCGCCGCGCCAGCGATCGCGGTTCCGCCCGAAATCGACCCGGCCGTCTACACCGACCCGGCTCATGACGCCGCGCACCCCGCGCGGATGGAAGTTATTCATGTGCCCGTCGGCGGCGTCGCGATCAACGGTGTCGTCTATGTCGCGGCGGGCGCGGGACCGCATCCGGTCGTCGTACTGTGCCACGGCCTGCCGGGAAACGAAAAGAACCTCGATCTGGCGCAGGCCATCCGCCGCGCGGGGTGGACGGTGATAACCTTCAACTATCGCGGATCATGGGGCAGCCCCGGCAGCTACCGCTTCGCGCAGGATCTTGAGGATGCAAACGCGGTCATCGCGTACGTTCGCGCGCCCGCCAACGCCGCCGCGCTCAACGCCGACCCTAAGCGCATCGTCGTCGTGGGCCACAGCCTGGGCGGCTGGGTCACTGCGCTGACGGCGGCGCATGACAAGGCGGTGCTGGGTGCGGCAATGATCTCGCCGGGCAATCTGGGGGCGATCGGCAGGATGCCGCGCGCCACGGCGGTGCCGCTGTTGCGCGACAACGGTCTCGAAGCGCTCGCGGATACCAGCCCCGAAACCATGTATGGCGAACTGAGCGCGAACGCGGACGCTTTCGACTTCGTTCGGGCGGCGCCCGCGCTGCTCGCGATGCCGCTGCTGGTCGCGACGTCCGATGACGGGCTCGCGCCGCAAGCCGACGCGCTCGTCGCCGCCATCCGCACCGCGCACGGCGCCAAGGTGACGACACTGCACGTCGCGACCGATCATAGCTGGTCGGACCACCGGATCAGGTTGGAAAGCGAAGTGATCCGCTGGCTGGCCGCGTTGAAATAGGCGATTCGCGAACGCCGGACGGGATCATCCCAGCGCGCGATGGATCGCCCGCGCGACCGCGATCGCGGTCTTGTCCCGCCATTTGGCGGCGAGCAACTGAAGCCCGACCGGCAAGCCTTCAGGCGTAGTCCCCGCGGGAAAGGCCGTCGCGGGCAGATCGGTGTAATTGGCGAGTCCCGCCCAGGCGAGTTGCGTGGCAAAGGGCGTCGCGGCGCCGTTGATCGTCGCGATCCGCTCCGCCATCGGCGTGTCGTCGTGCGCGAAGGCGGGGATGCCCGCGACCGGCGCGAGGATCGCGTCGAAATCCTCGAAGACGCGCGCCCACTCGCGCTGGTAGCGCGCCTGGGTATCGAGCAGATCGAACCACCCGGCGAGCGCGATTTCGTCCTGCCCCGGCTGCGCTACGCCGCGCGCGAGCGCGACCAAAAGGAGGCGGACATAATCGCCGTGCATCGCGGCGAGATCGGGCAGCGCGCCTGAATGCGAGACGATCGCCCCGTCTGCGAGACAGACTTCGGCTGCTCTGGCGAGGACGGACCGGATGTCGCTGTCGACCGCCGCGACCGGATGTTCGGCGAGGACGAGGATGCGCGCGCCGCGCAATCCCGGCACTTTCGCCGGCGCGATCGGGCGGTCGATGGTCAGGTCGAGCGCGAGTTCGAGATCGTCGGCGTCGCGCGCGAGCGGTCCCGCCACCCCCATCGTGACGCGCGCGCCTTCGGTTCGGGGGAAATAATGCCCTTCGGTAGGAACGAGCCCGAAGCTCGACTTGTGCCCCCAGACGCCACAGAAATGCGCGGGCACGCGGATCGAGCCGCCGATGTCGGACCCGTATTCGAGCGCGACCATCCCGCTTGCCAGCGCCGCCGCCGACCCGCCCGACGATCCGCCGGGGCTGCGCGAAACGTCGTGCGGATTGCCGGTGCGGCCATAGACCGGGT
>JACDGO010000227.1 GCA_013821585.1 Sphingomonadaceae bacterium | reverse complement strand
CCCCGCGCCCGCGATGGACGCGGGGCGGCTGAGTGCGTTCGAGACGACGCTGGGCCAAGGCGCGCGGCTGATGCTCGCGGGGTTGATTTCCTACGGCATCTCGCAGACGCTGAACGTCACACTGTTCGACCGGCTCAAGACGGGGACCGGGCCGCTGGTATGGTTGCGCGGCGCGATCTCGAGCGTCGCCTCGCAGATCGTCGACACCTTGTTCTTCATCACCATCGCCTTTTACGGCGTGTTTCCGATCGGTCAGCTGATCGTCGGGCAGATGATCGCCAAAGTGACATTGTCGGTCGTCCTCGTGCCGTTCCTGATCCAAGGGTTCGTCGCGCTCGGCAGGAAGCTCGACGCATGAGCCGTCACGACCCGGACAAGAGCCTGCTCGCCAAGGCCGAGGTGCTGACCGAGGCGCTTCCGTACATGCAGCGTTACGCGGGGCAGATTTTCGTCGTCAAATACGGCGGGCATGCGATGGGCGACCCCGAGGCCGCGCGCGACTTCGCCGAGGATGTCGTCCTGCTGAAGGCGGTCGGCATCAACCCCGTCGTAGTCCACGGCGGCGGCCCGCAGATCGGCGCGATGCTGAAGAAACTGGGCGTCGAATCGTCGTTCGTCGACGGATTGCGCGTCACCGACGCCGAGACCGCGAAGGTCGCCGAGATGGTCCTGTCGGGCGCGATCAACAAGGAGATCGTCGGCTGGATCGGCGAGGCGGGGGGCAAGGCGCTCGGCATCTCGGGCAAGGACGGCGGTTTCGTCGTCGCAGAAAAGGTGACGCGCACGACGCGCGATCCCGACAGCGCGATCGAACGCGCGGTCGATCTCGGCTTCGTCGGCGAGCCGAAGGCGGTCGATCGCAGCGTCCTCGACACGATATCGAACGCGGGGATGATCCCGGTGATCGCGCCGATCGGCGTGGGGGCGGACGGCCACACCTATAACATCAACGCCGACACGATGGCGGGCGCAGTGGCGGCGGCGCTCGGCGCGGCGCGGCTGTTCCTGCTGACCGACGTGGCCGGGGTGCTCGACAAGGGCGGCGAATTGCTGACCGATCTCGATCCGGCGCGGATCGCGGCGTTGCGCGCGGACGGGACGGTGACAGGGGGGATGATCCCCAAGCTCGAGACCTGCGTGAAGGCGGTCGAGGGCGGGGTCGACGCGGCGGTGATCCTCGACGGGCGCGTGCCGCATGTGATGCTGGTCGAGATTTTCACGGCGCGGGGCGCGGGGACGCTGGTGCGGGCTTAGGACGCCGCCAGCCTGCAATTCGTCATTCCCGCGAAGGCGGGAATCCATAGTCCAAAGGCCTCCCGCAGTATGGATTCCCGCTTTCGCGGGAATGGCAGGGGAAGAGTCGGAGGCGGTTGCCGCTCCTCCCGCCCCCCGCTATTCGGCGCGCAACACAATCCCGGAAAGCCCCGCATGACTTCGATCGTCCAGATTCTCTACATCCTGCTGACCGTCATCTGGTGGATCATCGTCATCCAGGCGGTGATGTCGTGGCTGATCGCGTTCAACGTGATCAACACGCACAACGACATGGTGCGCTCGATCTGGACCGCGCTCGACCGGATGACCGAGCCGCTCTATCGCCCGATCCGGCGCATCCTGCCCGATTTCGGCGCGCTCGACCTGTCGCCGCTGGTCGTGCTGCTGATCCTCTACATCCTGATGAACGTCGTGCTCCCGAACATGCTTTCGACGGTCGCGGGGTGATCATCGACGGCAAGGCCGCCGCCGCGACGCTGCGCGCGAAGGTCGCCGAGGGGGTCGCGGCGTTCACGCAAGCGGCGGGGCGCAAGCCCGGGCTCGCGGTGGTGCTTGTCGGCGACGATCCGGCGAGCGCAGTCTATGTGCGCTCGAAGGGCAAGGCGTGCCGCGAGGCGGGGATGGAGAGCCTCGAGCACCGGCTTCCCGCCGACACGCCGCAGGACGACCTTATGACGCTGGTGCGGAGCCTCAACGCGGATGCGGCGGTGGACGGCCTCCTCGTGCAGTTGCCGCTGCCCGCGCACATCAACCCCGACGCGGTGATCGAGACGATCGATCCGGGCAAGGACGTCGACGGATTGACGTCGGAGAACACCGGGCGCCTCGCGAACGGGCTGCACGGCTTCGTGCCGTGCACGCCGATGGGGTGCATGATGCTGTTGCGGAGCGTGCGGCCCGACCTTGGGGGCCTGAATGCGGTCGTCATCGGGCGGTCGCGGCTGGTCGGAAAACCGATGGCGCAGCTTCTTCTCGCCGCCGATTGCACGGTGACGATCGCGCATTCGAAGACGCGCGACCTGCCAGAGATCGTGCGGCGCGCCGACATCGTCGTCGCGGCGGTGGGGCGCGTGGAGATGGTCAGGGGCGACTGGATCAAGCGCGGCGCGACGCTCATCGACGTGGGTATGAATCGCGTCGAAGGGCGGTTGACCGGCGATGTCGCGTTCGACGAGGCGAAGGTGGTCGCGGGGGCGATCACGCCCGTGCCCGGAGGAGTCGGGCCGATGACCATCGCGTGTCTGCTACGAAACACGCTGATCGCCGCGCACCGCCATGCGCGCGTGCCGTTGGAGAAGGGGGCGTTGTGATGAACTACACCCGTCACCCCCGCGAAAGCGGCGGTCCCGCTGCCTTCGACGCCCCCAAATGACCCCCGAACTCCCCGCCCTCTTCCTCTCCGCCTTCGTCACCTTCTTCGTGGTCATCGACCCGCCCGGCTGCGCGCCGATCTTCGCGAGCCTGACGTCGGGATCGCCGACCGCGCATCGGCGGGCGATGGCGATCCGCTCGACCGGCGTCGCGGCGCTGATCCTGTTCGCGTTCGCGCTGGGCGGAAAGCCATTCCTGAAAGCACTCGGCGTCGGGCTTCCGGCGTTCCGCGTCGCGGGCGGGATCATGCTGTTCCTGATCGCGCTCGAGATGGTGTTCGAGAAGCGCACCGAGCGGCGCGAGGAGCGCGCGCAGGACGTGAAGGCGTCGGAGCACGAGGATATTTCGGTGTTCCCGATGGGGATTCCGATGATCGCCGGGCCGGGGTCGATCGCGTCGGCGATGCTCTTGACCAGCCGCGCCGAGGGCTGGGCGGAGCGCGGCGTCGTGCTCGGCGCGCTCGGCGCGACATTGCTGCTGACGATGGTCTCGCTGCTCGCGGCGGGGCAGTTGATGAAATTGCTCGGCTACCGCGTCGAAGCGATGATCACCCGCGTGCTCGGCGTGATCCTCGCGGCGCTGGCGGCGCAGTTCGTGATCGACGGTGTGCGGGCGAGCTTTAGCTGATCTTCCAAAGCAATAACGGCGAACCCTTGGGCAGCGCCACCGGTATCAGCCAGTCGAAGCGCTCGCCCTTCGCCAGCCGCGAATAGAAGCCGTTCGGGCTACGCGCGCGGTAAACCGTCGATTCGCTCATGTTCGGGCAGGTCATGAGAAGTGTCGCGCCGTGGCGGAGCATGATCGCGCGCGCGTTCTCGGGCGCGCCGTCGAACGCGTGGTGGACGTCGAGGATCGCGTCGCCGTTTCGATGATAGGGGCCGGCGACTGCTTTGTGATGCGTGACGGTGATCAGGCGTGGCCCCATGTCAACGAAGGTGAAGATCGTCGTCGCGGGTAACCTTGCGATGGGCCTGAGCGCCTGAAGCATCGGGCAGCGGCCGTTGGCGCGGTTGATCGCCTTCATCCGCGCGCTGTCGGGCTTTCCCGGCACTTGATTGACGATAAGCTGCAAGCCGAGGCCGGAGACAATCAGGAACGCCGCAACGACGCCCAAGGTGCGCACGAGCATCGATCCGCTGCGCGACAGGCGCGGAATGAACGCCCAGGCGAGCGCGGCGGCGCCAGGCACCGCCATCAACTGCGCCGCCGGACCCGTGCGCGTCTGCCACAGGAGCAGGAGCAGCGAGACCACAGAGATCAGCGCGACGGGAAGCCATGCTTCAAACTTCCTGGTCCCCCAAGCGGCGCGCGTTGCCCAAACACTGCCGACGACACCGACGATCGGCAGCGAGATCACCGTCAGCACCGTCGTCCACGGCTGGACATAGAGCGGCTTCGCCTCACGCACGTTGCTCAGCCACAGGCGATATAGCTCAGGCGAAACCTGCTCAGGTCGGCCGAGGCATTGCGGGAAGGCGAGGGCATAGCCGCCCGTCAGCGCCGCGCCGCACACGGCGGCGGCGGCAAGGCGCAACCATCTGTTCTCGGTCGTCAGGAGCGAGATCGCGGCGGCGAGCAGCCCGGCGGCGACCATCGTCGACAGCCACACGGGCGACAGCGCGTCGCAGCGCCACACGCTGCTATCGCGCGAGGTGAAGCCGAGGTAGCCGAGGCCGCAGCCGATCGCGAGCGCGAAGCCATAGGCGCGCAGCCGCGCCGTCTCCTCGCGCGTCCAGACCCAGCGCAGCGCCGCCGCAGCACCGCAGATCGCGAGGAAGGGAATCAGCTCCAATCCGATGACGAGCGACGCCGCGCTCGACAATCCCATCGTCAGCCCGCCGCGCACGCGCTTCGGATCGGACAGGCCCGCGACGGTCAGCACGAGAAACGCGAGCTGCCAGCCGTGGTGGTCGACGCGCTGCGGCATGAACATGAGCAGACTCGTCTGGCAGCACAGCACCAGCCCCGCGCCGATCGCGAAGGCGCGTTGGTCGACAAG
>JACDGO010000226.1 GCA_013821585.1 Sphingomonadaceae bacterium | reverse complement strand
GAGCAGCCCCATTGGCTACGACCCGAACAGGATGTCGGCAGGCGAGCAAAAGAGCTGGACCGCTTGCCAGGCCATGCCGGGCGAGGTCATGGCGAAGGACAAGAAATGCCTGCGACTGCAACGCAAGGCCGATCGCATCGCCAACAAAGCCGGATGAGACGGCCGACGCGGAGCGCATAGGCCGATGGCGTGAGGACTGAACATTGACATACTCGCCCAACTTGACCCGCCTTGCTTGGACATCGCTCGTGGCCGGTCTGGCGGCGCCGCGATCGAAATGGTTCCGGTGCTGCCGATCCAGGTGGCATTGGGCAATTCGCCCGTGGTGATGTTCCAATCGATCGCGGCGGGCGTTCTGGGCAAGGCGGCCTTTACGGGAGGCATCGGCGCCGCCGCCCTTGGCGTGCTTTTTCATGTGCTGATCTCGGTGATCGCCGCGACGGCATTCGTGTTCGCCGCGTCGCGATGGAAATTGCTCACCGACAGGCCCGTCGTCAGCGGACTCTGCCTCGGCGTGGTCGCATACTTGGTGATGACGTTCATCGTCGTGCCGCTTTCCCTGATCGGCTTTCGCTTGCCTAAGTCGCCAGCGCTTTTTCTGGTCAGCTTCGCGATCCACCTCGTCGCGTTCGGGCTCCCGATCGCATGGATCGCCAGCAAGATGCTCGCCGGTTCGAAGCGAGAGGCATAGTCGATCCGCCGGATAGCCGCGTGACCTTGCCTCGCATGGCAGGAATTCCGATTTAGGCTCGATGCCGATCACCGCCGTCCTGGGCCCGACCAACACCGGCAAGACGCACCTCGCGATCGAGCGGATGTGCGGGCATTCGAGCGGAATGATCGGCTTTCCGCTGCGCCTGCTCGCGCGCGAAGTCTATGATCGGGTGGCGGCGATCAAGGGGGCGAAGAACGTCGCGCTGATCACCGGCGAAGAAAAGATTCTTCCCGAAGGCGCGCGCTGGCTGCTGTGCACCGCCGAGGCGATGCCAGTTAAGAGGGATGTCGCCTTCGTCGCGATCGACGAGGCGCAGCTCGCCGCCGATCCCGAGCGCGGGCACGTCTTCACCGACCGGATGTTGCGCGCGCGCGGCCGCGAGGAGACGATGATTCTGGGATCGGACGCGATCGCGCCGATCGTCCGTGCGCTCCTTCCCGAGGCTGAAATTGTGCGGCGGCCGCGCTTTTCGACGCTGAGCTATGCGGGCGCAAAGAAACTCTCTCGGCTCCCTCAACGATCGGCGATCGTCGCTTTCTCGGCCGAACAGGTTTACGCCGCAGCGGAGATGCTGCGGCGCGCGCGCGGCGGCGCGGCGGTGGTGATGGGCGCGCTATCTCCACGCACGCGCAACGCTCAGGTCGCGATGTATCAGGCAGGCGAGGTCGACTATCTCGTCGCCACCGACGCGATCGGTATGGGGCTCAATATGAACCTGGGCCATGTCGCCTTCGCCGGGCTCACAAAGTTCGACGGAAAGCGGCAGCGGCGGCTGACGTCGGCGGAGATGGCGCAGATTGCCGGACGCGCGGGGCGGCACCAGCGCGACGGGACGTTCGGTACGCTCGCCGGCGGCGACGTGTTCGAACCGCACGAGATCGAGGCGATCGAGAACCACCGCTTCCGCAAGCTCGACTTCGTCCATTGGCGCGACGGCGAGCCCGACCTGTCGAGCGTGGGGGCGCTGATCGCTTCGCTCGAAGCGCGGCCCGACCGTCCCGAGTTGCGCGCGGCGCCCGAAGCGGTCGATCTAACGGTGCTTAGGCGATTGGCGGGAGAGGCGCGCGGCGACGCGGCCAAGCTCTGGGCCGCGTGCCAACTCCCGGATTTCAGGAGAGTCGGCGCGGAGCATCATGCGCTGCTCGTCGGCAAGCTGTTCCGCCATCTGAGCGAAGGCTCCGGGCATATTCCCGCCGACTGGTTCGCGGCGCAGCTCGCGCGGCTCGACCAGACGACTGGCGACGTGGACGCGCTTGGCGCGCGCATCGCTGACGCGCGCACTTGGGCCTATATTGCGCACCGCGGCGATTGGCTCGCCGATCCGGCGCACTGGGCGGCGCGGAGCGAGGAGCTCGAGGAAAAGCTGTCCGAAGCGCTCCACCGCAAGCTGACCGAGCGCTTCGTCGACCGGCGCACCGCCGTGCTGATGCGCGAGATCGGCGGCGATCCCGCGCTTTTCGACGTAACGGTGGCGGAAGACGGCGCGGTCAGCGTCGAGGATGAGCCGATCGGGCGGATCGACGGCTTCGCGTTCACCGTCGATCCGGACGCACGGCACGGCGACCGCAAGCGATTGCTCGCGGCGGCCGAGCGGCGGCTGCCCAGGGAGCGCGCCCGGCGGGCGGCGGCCTTGGTGGAGTCCACCGACGACGCATTCGCGTTGACCACCGATCCAGTGGGCGTGAGGTGGGCGGGTCACCCGGTCGCGCGGCTGACGCCGGGACGCGGGCTGACCGACCCGCGCGTCCGCTTGGCCCCGACACTTCAGACGCTCGCGCCGGTCGACCGCGAAGCTGTCGCCACCCGGATCGAGGCATGGGTCGCGGCGAGCCTCGCGCGCCACCTCCGGCCCTTGCTGGCGATGACAGCGACCGCGGGCGACCTGTTCACGCCGCCGCGTGTGCGCGCGCTACTGTCGCCGCTCGCGGCGGCGGGCGGAATGATCGCGCGAAACGCGGTCGATGCGCAGCTCGGCGCGCTCGACCCGGCCGACCGGCGCGCGCTGCGTAAGACGGGGCTGACGATCGGGACTCTCGACGTGTTCGATACACCCCTGCTCAAACCCGCGCCGCTCGGCTGGATCGCGGCTCTGGGCGCAGCACGAACAGGCACGGCGATGCCTGTTTTGCCCGCTCCGGGAGTTTCGGTGATGGAAAGCGGCGCGCCGATTCCGGGCTTCCGGACGGTCGGCCGGAAGCAGGTGCGCATCGACCTGGTCGAGAAGATCGTCCGCGCGCTCCACGATGCACGCGCCGCGCGCGCCGCGTTCACGCCCGACGCTACTCTCGCCATATCGATGGGGATCGACGCGGAGAGTTTCGCCGCGATCCTGCGCGCGACGGGCTTCCGCGCGCAACCGGAGGGAACATGGACGTGGAGCAACCGCCCGCGTCCGCCCTCCCCGCGCCCGGTTCCGCGCAACGCCGCCTTTTCCGCACTGGAGAGGTGGTCGCCGGGTGACTGACGAGGCGATGCGGATCGACCGTTTCCTTTGGCTCGCGCGGCTGGCGAAGACGCGGAGTGCAGCGCAGACGGTCGCTGAGAGCGGCCGGATTAGGCTAGACGGGCGTGTTATCGACCGCGCGCACGTTCTGATACGCGTGGGACAAATCCTCACGCTGATCCGCGGCGGTAAGGCGCGCGTGCTGCGGATCGAGGCGCTCCCGGTGCGTCGCGGTCCTGCCCTTGAAGCACGTAGCTGTTACGCCGACATCGCCCCGGCGATTGACGCGCCGCGCGGCGAAACCTAACGATTCATGCAGCCGCACAGGGGAGCTAACCGGCCATGACCTACGTCGTCACCGACGCCTGCATCAAATGCAAATATATGGACTGCGTCGAGGTGTGCCCGGTCGACTGCTTCTATGAGGGCGACAACATGCTCGTCATCAACCCGTCGGAATGCATCGACTGCGGCGTGTGCGAGCCCGAATGCCCGGCCGAGGCGATCCTGCCCGACACCGAAAGCGGCCTCGAGCAGTGGCTCGAGCTCAACACCACCTTCTCCGCGCAATGGCCCAACGTCACGCGCAACAACGGCCAGACCCCCGGCGACGCCGACGCGCACAAGGGCGAGGAAGGCAAGTTCGATAAATTCTTCTCGCCGGAACCCGGCAAGGGGGATTAGGCGCAGCTTGCGCAACGATCGTCAAGGCACTGGCATTTTTGTTACGAATCTGCTAAGGGCAGGTCCAAGCAGCGGAGAACGCTGCGGATTGTCACTGAAGGATCCCCCGCTTCGCCGACACGGGCGCGCGCTTCTGCGCGACATGTCCCGTATCGGGTTGCCGGTCCCGGTTGAAAGGTACTCCATGGCTGCCAAGGCGCTGAGCTTCGACGTCGGCGATTATGTCGTTTATCCCAAGCATGGCGTCGGCCGTGTCATCGAGCTGCAAAAGTCAGAGATCGCGGGCATGGCGCTCGAACTCTATGTGCTGCGTTTCGAGAAAGAGCGCATGACGCTGCGCGTTCCGACCAACAAGGCCGAGAGCGTCGGCATGCGCAAGCTTTCCAGCGACAAGCAGATGGGCGAGGCGCTCCAGACATTGAAGGGCAAGCCGCGCGTCAAGCGGACGATGTGGTCCAGACGCGCGCAGGAATATGAAGCGAAGATCAATTCGGGCGACCTCGTGTCGATCGCCGAGGTGGTCCGCGACCTGTTTCGCGCCGAGGATCAGCCCGAGCAGAGCTATTCCGAGCGGCAGATCTTCGAAGCGGCGGCGAGCCGCCTCGCGCGCGAACTCGCGGCGATGGAGCAGGTCGACGAACCGACCGCGCTCACCAAGCTGCTCGACATCCTGCGCGCCTCGGCGGTGCTCTACAACAAGGCTCCCGCTTAACCGCTTGCCATGTTCGATTCTCTGCTGTATTAGGATAGCAATACAGTAGAGGACAATTCGATGCGCAAACTGATCTGGATCGCGGCGCTGCCCGCGCTCGCCGCGTGCAGCACGAGCAGCGGCGCGCCGCGCGACAACGGCC
>JACDGO010000225.1 GCA_013821585.1 Sphingomonadaceae bacterium | reverse complement strand
ATGGGCGTGCGCGAAGGCGTCGACCGCGGCGGCGAGCGGCTCGGCGTCGGCGATGGGGCGGAGCGCGATCGCGAGCTGGACGACGTCCCAGTGGATCGCCTCGGCCTGGCGGCCGAAGCTATAGAGGCCCGCACGGTCGAAATAGGCGGCGGTGAAGCCGGGGTCGAACGCGGGCGCGAAGCGCCACGGGCCATAGTCGAAGCTCTCGCCGGTGATGTTGATGTTGTCCGAGTTGAGCACGCCATGCACGAAACCCGCCGCCATATACGAAGCGGCAAGGCGCGCGGTGCGGCGCGCGACATGGGCGAGCAGGCGTTGCGGGGCATCGGGGCCTGCGTCCTCGCCATAAAATTCGCGCAACGCGTAGGCGGTCAGGCGTTCGAGCTCGTCCTTCAACCCCAGCGTCGCGAGCCGCTGAAAGCTGCCGATGCGGATGTGGCCGTGATTGAGGCGGACGAGAACCGCGGAGCGGGTGGGGGAGGGCTCGTCGCCGCGATGGAGCTGTTCGCCGGTCTCGATCAGCGAGAAGGTCCGTGAAGTCTCGACGCCGAGCGCCTCGAGCATTTCGGTCGCGAGAATTTCGCGGACGCCCCCTTTGAGCGTCAGCCGCCCGTCGCCGAAGCGGCTGTAGGGCGTCTGGCCCGAGCCCTTGGTGCCGAGGTCCATCAGCCGCCCGCGGCCGTCGCGCATTTGCGCGAACAGAAAGCCGCGGCCGTCGCCGATGTCGGGGTTGTACACGCGAAACTGATGGCCGTGGTAACGGAGTGCAAGCGGTCGCGGCAGGCTGCCGGCGAACGGCTCGAAGCGGCCGAAATGCGCGATCCACTCGGCGTCGCTCAAACCGTCGAGCCCGATTTCGTGTGCGGCGCGATCGTTGCGGAAGCGCAGGATGTGCTTCGGGAACGCCGCCGCCTCGACCGGATCGGCGAGGAAGCTGGCGACCGCGTCGATCGCATGTTCGGGGTGGAAAGATCGCGCGCGCTCGGCCATGGCCGCGCTATGGCGGGTGGGGACGCAAGCGAGCAACCTGATTTCCGCGACGGCCACTGGCTGTCGGCGGACGGTGTCAAGCTCCATTATCGCGACTATCCGGGGCGCTGGGACCGGCCGCCGGTGCTGTGCCTTCCCGGCCTGACGCGCAATGCGCGCGATTTCGCGGGGGTTGCCCGGCGCATCTCGGGCGACCGGCGCATCATCGTCGCCGAGTTTCGCGGGCGCGGTGAAAGCGGCTACGCGAAAGACGCGATGAGCTATTCGCCGATCGTCTACGCCGACGACGTGACGCGACTGCTCGGCGAGCTGGCGATCGACCGGTTCGTCGCGATCGGCACTTCGCTCGGTGGGATCGTGATGATGATCCTTGCGCTCGTGGAGCCGAAGCGCTTCGCCGGCGCGTTGCTCAACGATGTCGGCCCCGTGGTCGAGCCCGCGGGACTCGAGCGCATCAGGGGTTATGTCGGCAAGACGGGATCGTGGCCGACCTGGCTCCATGCCGCGCGCGCTCTCGCGGAGAGCAACGCCGACGTCTATCCGCGTTATCGCCTCGACGACTGGCTCGCGATGGCGAAACGGCTCAACCGGCTGACGAGCGGAGGGCGGATCGTGCCCGACTATGACAAGGCGATCGCCGAGCCGTTCCGCAAGCCGGGCGGCGAGGCGGGGGTCGATATGTGGCCGGCGATCGATGCACTGGCGGCCGCCCCCGCGCTGATCTTGCGCGGCGCGTTGTCCGACGTTCTCGGCGAAGCCACGCTCGCCGAGATGCGGCGGCGTTTGCCGCTCGCCGAAGCGGTGTCGGTGCCGCACGTCGGGCACGCGCCGACGCTCGACGAACCCGAGGCGGCCGCGGCGATCGACCGGCTGCTCGCGCGCGTCGCCTGATGGCGGTGCGCATTCTCCATTGCCATTCGACCTTCGCGGCGGGCGGCAAGGAAGCCCGCGCGACGCGGCTGATGAACGCCTTGGGAGATGCGGCGCGCCATGTGGTGCTGAGCGCCGTGCCGGGCGCGCTCGGCGCGCGCGACCTGATCGAAAAGGGGATCGCGGTCGAGTTTCCTCAGGCAGCGCCGCCCCTCACCGGGAAGCCTTCGCTCGAGCGCTACCGCGCGCTCGCGGGCTATATGCGCCGCTTCGATCTGGTGCTGACCTATAATTGGGGCGCGATCGACGCGGTGATGGCGCGGCGGATGTTCGCGAAGGAGCTGCCACCGCTGATCCACCATGAGGACGGCTTCAACGCCGACGAGGCGGGCGGGCTGAAGACGCGGCGCAACCTGTTCCGCCGGCTCGCGCTCCCGGCCGCCCATGCGCTCGTCGTGCCGTCGGCGGCGCTCGAACGGATCGCGCTGCGCGTGTGGAAGCAGCCCGCGCGGCGCGTTCACCGGATCGCCAATGGCGTCGATGTTTCCGCCTATGGCGAACCGCCGCGTCCGGTACCGGGCTTTCGCAAGCAGCGCGGCGATATCGTCATCGGCACGCTCGCGGGGCTGCGGGCGGTGAAGAACCTGCCGCGCCTCGTCCGCGCCGTCGCGCCGATTCCGAACGCGAAACTGCTGATCCTCGGCGAAGGCCCCGAGCGCGCGGCGATCGCGGCGGAAGCGGCGCGGCTGGGAATGGCGAAGCGGCTCATCATGCCGGGTTTCGTCGCCGATCCGGCGAAAGTGCTCGGCCATTTCGATATCTTCGCGCTCTCGTCCGACAGCGAGCAGGCGCCCATTTCGCTGATCGAGGCGATGGCGGCGGGATTGCCGGTCGCGGCGACCGACGTCGGCGATATCGCGGCGATGCTCCCGGCCGGGCAACGCGCGTTCGTAGGCGCGGACCTTCCGGGCGCGCTAATGCGGCTCGCGGGCGACGGCGTGCTACGCAGGACGCTGGGCGATGCCAATCGCGCGGTCGCGAAAACCCAGTATAATGAGGCCGATATGATCGCAGCCTATAAAGCGCTGTATGAGGGCGCGGCCGGCAGGCCAGGCGCGCTTGGCGATTCTTGAAGCATTTCGCGCGCTGGAACGTATATAGTTCGACGGGAAAATTGCAGGAGCACGCCGCTTGTTCAAGGGTCTGAAACCCATCCTCTATCGGGGCCGCGAGGTTTGGCCGCTGGTCGAGGGCGGCAAGGGCGTTTCCGCCACCAACCATGCGAGCGCGGGCGCCTGGGCGCTCGCCGGAGGCATCGGAACGGTGAGCGCGGTCAACGCCGACAGCTATGACCCGACCGGCAAGATCGTGCCGCAGGTCTACGCGTCGCGCACGCGCAAGGAACGTCACGACGAGTTGATCCGCTATGCGGTCGACGGCGCGGTAGATCAGGTCAAGCGCGCCTATGAAATCGCCTCGGGCAAGGGCGCGATCAACATCAACGTGCTGTGGGAAATGGGCGGCGCGCAACCGATCCTTCATGCCGTGCTCGAACGCACCAAGGGGTTGGTCGCGGGCGTGACCTGCGGCGCGGGCATGCCCTACAAATTGAGCGAGATCGCCGCGCAATACGGCGTTTCCTATCTTCCGATTATCAGCTCGGCGCGCGCGTTCCGCGCGCTGTGGAAGCGCGCCTATTCGAAGGCGGCGGACCTGCTGTCGGCCGTGGTCTATGAAGACCCGTGGCTGGCGGGCGGTCACAATGGCCTGTCGAATGCCGAGGATCCGCTGAAGCCGCAGGATCCCTATCCGCGCGTCGCGGAGCTGCGCACGACGATGCGCGAGGGCGGCATCCCCGACGAAACACCGATCGTGATGGCGGGCGGCGTTTGGAATCTGAAGGAATGGAACGACTGGATCGATAATCCCGAACTTGGGCAGGTCGCGTTCCAGTTCGGCACGCGTCCGCTGCTGACGCAGGAAAGCCCGATCCCGCAAGGGTGGAAGGACCGGTTGATGACGCTCGAGGAGGGCGACGTGCTCCTCCATCGCTTCTCGCCGACCGGTTTCTATTCGAGCGCCGTGCGCAATCCGTTCCTGCGGATGCTCGAGGCGCGGTCGCAGCGCCAGATCGCCTTTTCGCGCGAGGCGGCGGGCGACCACACGCACCAACTCGACGTCGGCGTGAAGGGCCGGAATTTCTGGGTGACGCCCGGCGACCTGATGCGCGCGCGCGAATGGTATGGGTTGGGCTTCACCGACGCGCTCAAGACACCCGACAACACGCTCGTGTTCGTGACGCCCGACGAAAAGAACACGATCCGCAAGGATCAGGCGGACTGCATGGGCTGCCTGTCGCATTGCGGCTTTTCGGCGTGGAAAGACCACGACGACTATACGACGGGGTATCTCGCCGACCCGCGCAGCTTCTGCATCCAGAAGACGCTTCAGGACATCGCTCACGGCGAGCCCGTCGACGAAAACCTGATGTTCGCGGGGCACTCGGCGTTCCGCTTCAAGAAAGACCCGTTCTACTCGAACGGGTTCGTGCCCACGGTAAAGCAGCTGTTCGACCGGATTTTGACGGGGGATTGACTCCCCTCCCTGGAAGGGAGGGGCCGGGGGTGGGTATCGCGCCGCAGGCGCGAGTTCAGCGCTATTGCTGACGTGGCATACCCACCCCTAGAGTCATTTCCTGATTGTGTGAATCGATTTGGGATTGAACTAACCCGGTGACGCGGGAGTGACGAGGGTATTGGCCGGAATGGCCTCCTGATGAGAAGGTTTGGTTGCTGGACCAACCCTCAACCAGGAGACCATCCCATGACTGATGCCACGGCA
>JACDGO010000224.1 GCA_013821585.1 Sphingomonadaceae bacterium | reverse complement strand
ACGAACCGTAACCGCCGACAAGACGATCGGCGACCAGTGGCTGGTCACCGCCGGGCTCGCGCCCGGCGACAAGGTCATTACCGAGGGGCTTGGCAAGATACGGCCGAATGCGAAGATCGTCCCGGTGCCCGCCGGGTCAAAGCCCAAGGCAAGGGCTGACAAGGGCGGTAACGCCGCGAAGGCCGGATGATCTCGCGCATTTTCATCGGGCGGCCGATCTTCGCCTGGGTCATCGCCATCGTCATCATGCTGTTCGGCGCGTTCGCGGTCTACAGCCTGCCGATCGAGCAATATCCCGACATCGCCCCAACCTCGATCAATATTCGCGCGAGCTATCCGGGCGCCTCGGCCGAGACGCTCGACAGCTCGGTCACCCAGGTGATCGAGCAGCAGCTGACCGGGATCGACGGGTTGATCTATTTCAGCTCGACCTCGAGCGCGGCGGGATCGGCAGGGATCACAGCGACCTTCGCCAAGGGGACCAACCCCGACACCGCGCAGGTGCAGGTCCAAAACAAGGTCCAGCAAGCGCTTCCGCGGCTGCCGCAGCAGGTTCAGCAGCAGGGTGTCAACGTCACCAAGGCAAGTTCCGACTTCCTCCTGATCGTCTCGGTCTATGACGTCACCGACCGGTCGAACAACAACGACGTGGCGGACTTCCTCGTCTCGAACCTGCAGGACGCGATCGGTCGGGTCCAGGGCGTCGGCGACGTTAGTGTGTTCGGATCTCAGCACGCCATGCGGATCTGGCTCGACCCCTACAAGCTGGCTGCAGTCAAACTGATGCCGAGCGACGTGCTTGCCGCAGTCCAGGCGCAAAATACGCAAGTCGCTGCCGGCCAGATTGGCGCCCAGCCGTCGGGGCCCGAACAAATGCTGTCGGCAACGGTGACGGCGCGCAGCAGGCTCAGTACCCCCATTCAGGTAGGACATGAACTGCTCCGCCTTCGAAAAGCGGCTGATGTCGCCCAACTCCACGACGAGCGCCGCGCCTCGTAGCGCCTGCATCGCCTCGACCACGGGTGCCGGCGTCCAATCCGACAGGCGGTTCTCGATCTGCTTAGTCAGTCGATCCCGGCGGTCCATTGCGGCATCGATCGTCGCAACGCAGTCCTCCAGCACGATATGATGCGCATCTTCGGCAAATCGTAGCCCTGAAAGCCAGCGCCGATGTATCTGTGTCCAGGCTGGGCGATGATAATGGTGGCCGTGTCGGAGCAGAAAGCCTGACAGCTGCTGGCGGGCATGCCGAAGGCTGCGCACCGCGGCCAGTCGTGCCCGGACAAGGTCACGCATCGCTTCATGTGCACTGTCAGGAACCCATACCGGCGTCAGCTCGCCCGCCCGGTGCGGTCGGGCCAGCTTCACCGCGTCTCGGCGATCCGTCTTGATCCGATCTCCCGGGCGCCGGGGGAATCAGCGATGGGGCAACCACGGCACAATGATGCTCGGCGACCGTCACCTGTCGCTGAATGCCGTATCCGCAGGGGCCCGCCTCGTAGCAAATGTGCAGCTCGACGCCCGGTCCGCCCAGCTTGCCGATCAGCTACGTCAAGGCAGCCGGCGTGTTGGCAATCTCGCCATGCTCGCGAACTTCCGCGCGCTTGCCGTCCTCCGCCACCGCAAACGCTATCGTGTCCTTGTGGACGTCGAGGCCCACATACATCACCGACTGTCTCATTGGGCCTCCATGCAGGAGGACGCGCCAGACCAGCCCGACACGGCTTCGGATCCTGCATATTACGAGACGGGCGCGCCCAGTCTCAGGCGAACATGTGGTCTAGATTTTGATGCGTAGGATCGATGCCGACCGAACCTGTCCCTGGCGCAAGGTCAGCGAATAGCGACATCGTCGCGCTCGCAGCACGTCAAGCCGTCATAGCCTCCACCGCGACGCGGTCCGCATTTGTTGTTTATTCGGCCGGTGTCGGAAGCGAAACACCACCCGGTGGGTGGCTTTCACCATTGTTGATCAATCGCCCAAATTTGCGGGCAATCCAGCCCTCTATATCGAGCGCTAGACTGAACAAGGAGGGAATAAGGATCAAGGTCAGGGCAGTTGAAAAAATTAGACCACCAATAACGCAAATTCCCATCGGCGAGCGCCAGCTGCCATCGCCCGATAGCGATAGCGACACCGGCACCATACCGGCGACCATCGCCACCGTCGTCATGACGATCGGCTGGGCGCGTTTATGTCCCGCTTCGACGGTCGCTTCGTCCTTTTGGACCCCATGGTCCATCATCTCAACTGCGAAGTCGATCAGCAGGATCGAATTCTTGGCGACGATACCAAGTAGCATTAGGAGGCCGATGAACACAGGCATCGACAACGGCTGGTCGGTCAGGTGCAGCGCGATCGCCGCACCGAGCGGAGCCAACAGAAGCGAGCCCATATTGACGAACGGTGAGAGGAACCGGCGGTAAAGTAGAACAAGGACTGCGAACACAAGCAGGACGCCGGATGCGACGGCAATTGCGAATGACGAAATCAGTTCAGCTTGAAATTTCTGTTGACCAAGATTTAGCTGCGAGACGTTTTGGGGCAAGTATTTGACCGCTGGCAAACCGTTTATCTTCTTCCAAGCCTCGCTCGACACGACGCCCGGAGACAAGTCGACGCCAATTGCGAGACGCTGAACTTGGTTTGTCCGCTGGATGCTTGTGGGGCCGGATCCGAAGCCTATGTCGGCCACCGATTTGAGCGGAACCGACTCGCCACTCGATGTTGGCACAGGCAAATTCTCGAGGGTAGAGAGGTCGCGTCGGTCGTTTGCTGAGAGCGACACCATGATCGGCACCTGTCGATCAGAAAGAGAGAATTTTGCGCTATTCTGCGCGATGTCGCCGATCGTCGCGATATGAATGGTCTGGCTCAGGGCTGCGGTAGTAACGCCAAGCTGTGCGGCGAGATCGAAGTGCGGTTTGATAGTTATCTCCGGGCGGACCTGTTCGCCTATCACGCGCGGCGCACGTAGCTCCCTGATCGATTGCATCTGAGCAGCGATCTGGTTCGCCACGGTATTAAGTGCGACCGGATCTTCAGAGCCAAGAAACATCATTATGTCGCGTCCGGCACCACCCGGTCCGCCGCTGTTGGGGGAATTCACGGTCACCTGTGCATCCGGAATCGCCGCCAGATCGGGCGCAATTTTCCGACGGAAATCGCTTGATGTTTTGACGCGATTTTTCTTCAAGACCACGTTTAGACTGCCAGACCCGACATAGATGCGCTCGAACACGCGGTCGACGTCTGGATCACTCTGTATGACAGCTGCGGCATGATCGATAACGGCTTCGCTTTGGGCAAGCGTCGCTCCTGGCGGCAGCTTCACCTGGACGTTTGCAGAGTCCTCGTTCGTCTCCGGCTGAAACGCCATCTTGAGCGTACCGAGCATGACCACGGTCAGAATGAGCGCTAGAGTGCTGACGCCGACCATCCAGATGCGGTGATCGCGAACCCAACTCAAGGCCGCTCCACGCAGGCCGGGGTGGCTGGCTCGGTAGGTCTCGGCGCGCTTCGTAGTCAACGTCCATCGCAGCAAGCCCAAGTACCGGCCCATGGTCCGTCCCGTCGCGTGGGCTTGCTCACCGTGAGCTTTTAGAAAATAAGCCGCAAGAAGTGGCGTAATCATCCGCGCCACGAGGAGGCTCATCAGCACGGATATGACGACCGTGACCCCGAAGCTCTTGAAATACTGACCGCTAATGCCTGGCATCAATGCGACGGGAAGGAAGACCGCGACGATCGACATCGTTGTCGCAAGAACCGCGAGCCCAATCTCATCCGCGGCGTCGATCGACGCCTGATAGGCTGTCTTGCCCATCCTCATGTGTCGGACGATGTTTTCAATTTCGACGATCGCATCGTCGACCAGCACACCTGCAACCAGGCTCATTGCGAGGAGGGAAATTTCGGCAATTATGCACTTGACTACGCAACATAGCGAGTCCAATACGTTGGCATGGCAACTAACATCACCGACCCGATCTTTCACGATGAAGCAAAAGCGATTGCCCATATCGAGGCTTCGCGCTGGAACGGCGAACCCCATTGCGGACATTGCGGCTCGGTTCGGGTCCGCCGCCTAGCGGGTAAAATGGTCGGCTATTTCCAGTGCAACGATTGCCGCGAAAAGTTCACCGTCCGCACTGGCTCGATCATGGAGCGTTCGCACGTTCCCCTGCACAAGTGGCTTCTGGCGTTTCACCTCATGGCAGCGTCGAAAAAGGGCATGAGCGCGAAGCAAATGGAGCGCATGTTGGGCGTTACCTATCGCACCGCTTGGTTCCTCTGCCACCGTATCCGCGAAGCAATGGACGGCGCGGCTCCTACCGGCCCGTTGGGTGGTCATAACGAGGTTGTAGAAGCCGACGAAACCTATGTCGGTGGCAAGGCCAAGAACCGCGCCACCCGCAAGCCCGCTGCTAAGAAGGCAGTTGTAGCGCTTGTGCAGCGTGACGGTCACGCTCGCAGCTTTCACGTGGCCCGCGTCACCGCGAAGGACGTGCGCGCCCTGATCGCTACAAACGTTGATCGCGCCTCGGTTTTGATGACTGACGAAAGCCCCGTTTACACCGTAAGCGCTGTTCTCACGCCACGGCGGGGGCGTAATTCCACGGCATGAGTTCGCTGAGGCGCTTGCGGCCATGGCCGTTGGCGAGTCTGGTGAGGGTATCGGTCAGCCAGGCTTGCGGGTCGAT
>JACDGO010000223.1 GCA_013821585.1 Sphingomonadaceae bacterium | reverse complement strand
TCGGGCTGGCTCTACAAGGAGACGCCGTCATTGAACGTCGTCGAGCACCCGATTTACGACGTGTGGACCAAGGCCTGCGCGATGCGCCATCCCGACTTCGGGCCTGACACCGTCTCGGTCACCGTCGCGCCGAGCGGATCGGGCGCATCGAAGGCGAAGAAGTCTCCCAGTTCGCCCGAACCGGACACGGCGCCGGAAACCGCGGTGTCGAGCAACGCAACATAGGCGTCTCGACCGATCTCGACCGCGCCCAGCGATGCGAGGTGCGGCGTCATGAACTGGCAATCGAGCAAAGTGTAGCCCCCCGCGCGCATCCGCGCGACGAGGTGCGCGAGCGCGATCTTCGAGGCATTGGCAGCCCGACTGAACATCGATTCGCCGAAGAATCCTTGGCCGAGCGCGATGCCGTAAAGTCCGCCGACGAGTTCGCCATACTCCCATGTTTCTATCGAATACGCATGGCCGCTGGCGTGGAGCGTCGTGACCGCCGCCTCGATCTGGCCGTTGATCCACGTGGCGGGACGATCCTCGACCGACTCGGCGCACAACCGCACGACCTCGCCGAACGCGCGGTTCGCCGTCGTCTCGAAGCGCTCGGACAACAGGGTCTTTCTGAGCGATTTTGACAGATGGAAGCTGTCGAGAGGCAGGATCGCGCGGCGCTTGGGTTCGACCCAATAGACCGAAGGCGCGTCGCGGCTGTCGGCCATCGGGAACACGCCGATCGCATAGGCGCGCAGCAGCATTTCGGGATCGAGCGGCGGGATCGGCGCGGTCATGCATCTTTCCGGCGGATGACGGGGAGGACGTCCCTCCCTACAGTATTTCGCGAACGCGCTCTTTAGGGCGGCAGAGGCGCACACCCTTTTCGGTTTCGACCAGCGGTCGTTCTATCAGGATTGGGTCGGCGATCATCGCGTCGAGGATAGCGTCGTGGCTCGCACCCGCCAGCGTTTCCGCACTGGGTGCTTTCGTCCGCAGTCCGTCGCGTGGCGTCAGGCCTCCCCGCTGATAGAGCGCCGCGAGCGCGGCCCGGGATGGTGGGTGCTTGAGATAATCGACGACCTCCACTTCGACGCCTGGCGTCTTGCGCAGGATTTCGAGCGTGTTGCGCGAGGTGCCGCACGCTGGATTGTGCCAGATCGTCGCCTTCACACCGTTGATTCCTGCTTCGCGAGCCACTCCTCCAGCCACTTGATCGTGTAATCCCCGTTCTGGATGTCGGGCTCCCTGAGTAGCGCCTGGTGGAGCGGGATCGTCGTCTTGACGCCTTCGATCACGGTTTCCTCGAGCGCGCGGCGCAGGCGCATGATGCAGCCTTCGCGAGTGCGGCCATAGACGATCAGCTTGGCGATCATGGAGTCGTAATAGGGCGGGATGCGATAGCCCGCGTAGAGCCCGCTATCGATGCGGACGTGCATGCCGCCGGGCGCGTGGTAGCCCTTCACCAGTCCCGGCGAGGGCGCGAAGGTGCGCGGATCCTCGGCGTTGATGCGGCATTCGATCGCGTGGCCGTGGAATTCGAGATCCTGCTGCTCGACCGAAAGCGGACGTCCTTCGGCGATCCTGATCTGCTCGCGGACGAGGTCGACGCCGGTGATCATCTCGGTGACGGGATGCTCGACCTGAAGCCGCGTGTTCATCTCGATGAAGTAGAACTTGCCGTCTTCCCACAAGAACTCGATCGTCCCCGCGCCGCGATAGCTCATGTCGGCCATCGCCTTCGAAACGATACCGCCCATCCGCATCCGCTCGGCCGAGGAGATGACGGGGGAGGGGGCCTCTTCCAGAATCTTCTGGTGACGGCGCTGGAGCGAGCAGTCGCGCTCGCCCAAGTGGATCGCGTTGCCTTGGCCGTCGCCGAACACCTGGAACTCGATGTGGCGCGGATTGCCGAGATATTTCTCGATATAGACGGTGGCGTCGCCGAACGCGGCTTTCGCCTCGCTACCCGCCTGACTCATCAGCGTTTCGAGGTCGACTTCGCGGGTCACGACCTTCATGCCGCGGCCGCCGCCGCCCGACGCGGCCTTGACGATCACCGGATAGCCGATCTCCGCCGCGATGCGCCGCGCCTCGTCCGGATCGCTCACCGCGCCGTCGGAGCCGGGAACAAGCGGCAGGCCGAGCGCGCCCGCGGTCCGCTTCGCCTCCACCTTGTCGCCCATCGTGCGGATGTGCTCGGGCTTCGGCCCGACGAAGACGATACCATGTTCCTCGACGATTTCGGCGAAGCGCGCGTTCTCGCTCAGGAAGCCATAGCCGGGGTGAATCGCGTCCGCGCCGGTTATCTCAGCGGCCGAGATAATTGCGGGAATGTTGAGATAGGAGTCGGCGGCGGCGGGCGCTCCGATGCACACCGCCTGGTCGGCGAGGCGGACGTGCATCGCGTCGGCGTCCGCGGTCGAATGCGCCGCGACGGTCTTGATCCCCATTTCGTGGCAGGCGCGATGAATGCGCAACGCGATCTCGCCGCGGTTGGCGATCAACAGCTTTTCAATGGTCATTCGATGACCCCCAGCTTTCCGCCGGAAAGCGTCTCACTCGATGACAACCAGCGGCTGGTCGAATTCGACCGGCTGGCCGTTCTCGACGCAGACGCGGATAATCTTGCCGGCGCGCGGGCTGACGATGGGGTTCATCACCTTCATCGCCTCGATGATGACGAGCGTCTGACCTTCGGCGATCGTGTCGCCGACGCTGGCGAACGGTTTCGATCCGGGCTCTGACGACAGATAGACCGTGCCGACCATCGGCGACTTGACGGAATGGCCGCTCTCGACGGAAGGCGCGGGCGCGGCGATCGTCGTCGCGCATGGCGTCGCCTGCGTCGCGGCAGCCGGCGCCGAGGCAATCATGTTGCGCGCGACGCGGATGCGCCTGCCGCCGTCCTCGACCTCGATCTCGGTCAGCCGGCTTTCGTCGAGCAATTTGGCGAGCTGCCGGACGAGCGCGGCATCGACCTGCATCGCCGCCGGTTTATCGGTCATGAGAGACCCCTTATCTGGTTGCAGCGCCAAATGTCAGAGCTTCGCCGCCGCGTCCAGCGCGAGGAGGTAGGAGCACGCGCCGAAGCCTGCGACGCTGCCTTTCGCCGCCATGCCCACATAGCTCGTGTGCCGGAAAGGCTCGCGCGCGACCGGGTTCGACAGGTGGACCTCGATCACCTGTACAGAGATCGCCTTGATCGCGTCATACAACGCGACCGATGTGTGGGTGAACGCGCCCGCGTTGAGCAGCACCGCGTGCGCGCCCTTCGCTCCCGCTTCGTGCAGCCATTCGACGAGCTCGCCTTCGTGGTTCGACTGGCGGAAATCGATTATCAGGCCGAGCCCCTTCGCACGCTCCCCGACTTGCGCCGCGATGTCGTCGAGCGTGTCCGAGCCGTAAACCTCGGGCTCACGGCTCCCGAGCAGATTGAGGTTGGGGCCGTTCAGGACATAGACGAGCGGCATCGCGTGCCTTCCGGTTGCCGGGACGTTCGGGCGATCCCTATATGGCGAGCATCCCCCGCACGCAAAGGCAAGGCATGACCGCCGACGGTACGATCAGCATCCGCGTCAACGGCGAGCACCGCCGCGTCAACAGGGGGATCAGCTACGCCGATCTCGCGCTCGAACTCGGGCTCGAGCCGACGCGCGTCGCGGTCGAGCGCAACCTCGAGATCGTGCCGCGCTCGACGCTGGCGGCCGTCAAGGTCGCGGACGGCGACGAGATCGAGATCGTCCATTTCGTAGGCGGAGGCGACCATGAGGCCGCCGATACGTGGAGCGTCGCTGGGCGGACCTTCACCTCGCGGCTGATCGTCGGCACCGGCAAATATAAGGACTATGCCCAGAATGCCGCGGCGGTCGCTGCTTCGGGCGCTGAGATCGTCACCGTCGCGGTGCGGCGGGTGAACATCAGCGACCGCAATGCGCCGATGCTGACCGACTTCATCGACCCTAAGACGATCACCTATCTGCCCAACACAGCAGGGTGTTTCACTGCCGACGAGGCGATCCGCACGCTGCGGCTGGCGCGCGAGGCGGGAGGATGGGAGCTAGTGAAGCTCGAAGTGCTGGGCGAAGCAAAGACACTCTATCCCGACATGCGCGAAACGCTGAAAGCGACCGAGGTTTTGGTGCGCGAGGGCTTCCAGCCGATGGTCTATTGCACCGACGACCCGATCGCAACCAAGCAACTGGAAGAGGCGGGCGCCGTTGCGATCATGCCCTTGGGGGCGCCGATCGGCTCCGGGCTCGGCATCCAGAACCGCGTGACGATCCGCCTGATCGTCGACGGCGCGAAGGTGCCGGTGCTGGTCGATGCGGGCGTCGGCACCGCTTCGGACGCGAGCGTTGCGATGGAGCTCGGCTGCGACGGCGTGCTGATGAACACCGCGATCGCCGAGGCGAAGGACCCGGTGATGATGGCGCGCGCGATGAAGCTCGCGGTCGAGAGCGGACGGCTCGCCTATCTCTCGGGCCGGATGGGCAAGCGCCGTTACGCCGATCCGTCGTCGCCGCTCGCGGGGCTGATTTAGCGGAACCCGCAGCTCGCCGCGTCGTTATCCCATTCGATTTACAAGGAGAATGACGATGGGCGAGCTTACCGACAAGATCAAGGGCGGCGTCAACGAGGCGATCGGCAAGGTCAAACGCGAGTCGAACAATCCCGACACGCGCGCCGAAGGCGATGCGCAGGAGGCCAAGGGCGACCTCCAGAAGAAGGTCGGCGC
>JACDGO010000222.1 GCA_013821585.1 Sphingomonadaceae bacterium | reverse complement strand
TGCGCGATCCGCGGCTGATGGAGGCCGCGCTCGCGCTTCACGACAACCGCCTCCACGACGCCGAGCCGCTGCTGAAGGCGCACCTCAAGGAAGACCCCTTCGACGTCGCCGCGATCCGCATGCTCGCCGAGCTCGCCGGGCGCATCGGCCGATACAAGGACGCCGAGAGCTTGCTGCGCCGCGCGCTCGAGCTCGCGCCCGAGTTCGGCGCTGCGCGCGCCAATCTCGCCACCGCGCTCTATCGCCAGAACCGCCCCGCCGAAGCGATCGCCGAGCTCGATCTGCTGCTCGGCGACGAGCCCGAGAACATCGTGCATTCGAACCTCAAGGCCGCGGCGCTCGGCCGCATCGGCGGTTTCGACGAGGCGATCGCGCTTTACGAGCAGGTGCTGAGGGGCGCGCCGAACCAGCCCAAGGTGTGGATGAGCTACGGCCATATGCTCAAGACTGTTGGGCGGCAGGCGGACGGCGTCGCCGCCTATCGCCGCGCGCTCGACCTCGCACCGGGGCTCGGCGAGGTGTGGTGGAGTCTCGCCAATCTGAAGACCGTGCGCTTCACGGGCGAAGATATCGCGGCGATGGAGAGTGCGCTCGCCCGTGAAGACATCGCCAACGAAGACCGCTTCCACCTCGACTTCGCGCTCGGCAAGGCGTTCGAGGACGCGAAGGACTTCGCCCGCGCGTTCGCGCATTACGACGCAGGCAACCGGCTGCGCCGCGCGCCCCTCGCCTATGACGCGGCAGAGACGATGGCGTTCGTCGACAAAAGCATCGCGCTCTACACCCCCGCGTTCTTCGCCGCTCGGAGCGGCCAAGGCTATGATGCGCGCGACCCGATCTTCGTCGTCGGCATGCCGCGCGCGGGATCGACGCTCGTCGAGCAGATCCTGTCGAGCCATAGCCAGGTCGAGGGCACGTCCGAGCTTCCCGACATCCCCGCGCTCGCGCGCAAGCCCGGCTATCCCGGCTGCGTCACGGACCTGTCCGCGCAAGAGCTCCACGCGCTCGGCGAAAGCTACCTCAAGCGCACGCGCATCCAGCGGCGCAGCGATCGCCCGCGCTTCATCGACAAGCTCCCCAACAACTGGGCGCACGTCGCCTTCATTCACCTGATCCTGCCCAATGCGACGATCATCGACGTGCGCCGCCACCCGCTCGGCTGCTGCCTGTCGAACTTCAAGCAGCATTTCGCGCGCGGGCAAGCGTTCAGCTACGGCCTCGCCGACATGGGTCTTTATTACCGCGATTATGTGCGGCTGATGGCGCATATCGACGCCGTCCTCCCCGATCGCGTCCACCGCGTGATTTACGAGCGGTTGGTCGATAACACCGAAGGCGAGGTCCGCGCGCTCCTCGCCGCATGCGGGCTCGAATTCGAGCCCGCGTGCCTCAAGTTCCACGAGACCGAGCGCGCGGTGCGGACCGCGTCGTCCGAGCAGGTTCGTCGCCCGATTTTCCGCGAGGGGACCGAGAGCTGGCAACCCTTTGAGCCTTGGCTCGATCCACTGAATGACGCGCTCGGCGACGTTCTGACGGCATATCCGGAAACGCCCGAATTGTGACAAATCCGCCACGATGCACCCGCGAAACGATGCGCCGGACGCCTTAGCGATTGACCGCGGATTCGCTTCGTAAGACCCTCGCGCCTCGGCATCCAGACCTTTGGGGGGTTCTCATGCGCCGCACTTTGATCGCTTCGCTCCTCGTCACCTCGGCGCTGGCGGCAATGCCCGCGCGCGCGCAGACGCCCGCCGACACGCCGGCGGCGACCTCGGCCGACGAGATCATCGTCACCGCGCAGAAGCGTGAGGAGAGCCTCCAGGACGTCCCGATCAGCATCCAAGCGCTCGGCACGCGCAAGCTCGATCAGCTCAACATCACCAATTTCGCCGAATATTCGCAGCAGCTGCCGTCGATCTCGTTCCAGACGGTGCAGCCCGGCGTGACTACCGTCTATATCCGCGGCGTCGCGAGCGGCGGCGACGGCAACCATTCGGGGCCGCTGCCTTCGGTCGGCACCTATCTCGACGAGCAGCCGGTAACGACGATCGGCGGCACGCTCGACGTGCACATCTACGACGTCGCGCGGATCGAGGCGCTGTCCGGCCCGCAAGGCACGCTCTACGGCGCGTCGTCCGAAGCCGGCACGATCCGCATCATCACCAACAAGCCGGTGCTTGGCGAATTCTCCGGCCGCGTCGATGGAGAGGTCAACACCGTCCACCTCGGCGGCGTCGGCGGCAAGATCGAGGGCGTGGTCAACGTGCCGCTGTGGGACCGTGCGGCGCTGCGCGTCGTCGGCTTCTATCAGCGCGACGCGGGTTATATTGACAACATTCCCGGCACACGCACCTTCTGCGGAACGCCCACCCGTGATGCCAACGGCAATATCAACGGCTGCATTCACGATGGCATTTCGGTAAACAACAGCGCGTTCGTCAAAAGGAATTTCAACGACGTCGAGACCGACGGCGGCCGTGCCGCGCTCAAGATCGACCTCGACGACAACTGGACCGTGACGCCGACCGTCCTTTACCAGCGGCAGAAGAGCAACGGCAGCTTCGGCTACGACCCATCGCTCGGCGGCCTCAGCGTCCAGCATTTTCTTCCCGATCTTCGCCGCGACCGCTTCATCCAGGGTGCGCTGACGATCGAGGGCAAGCTCGGCAACTGGGATCTGACCTATGCGGGCGCCTAT
This sequence comes from Sphingomonadaceae bacterium, assembly GCA_013821585.1. Classification (GTDB taxonomy): domain Bacteria; phylum Pseudomonadota; class Alphaproteobacteria; order Sphingomonadales; family Sphingomonadaceae; genus Sphingomonas_O. Next base: position 2,028 of record JACDGO010000222.1, on the reverse strand, counting down.
CTCGACCGCAGGACGTTCAGCTCGAGCGACTATACCGACTATGCCGAAACCTACGACAGTCTTTATATGGGTTTCGGCGGCGTCGCCAATTACTTCTACTTCAGCGATGCCGCGGGCAACACGATCAACCCGAGCCAGCAGGTGATCGGCACCGACCACTTCAAGAAGACGAGCCAGGAGTTCCGTGTCGCCTCGCCGCAGGATGGCCGCTTCCGCGTCGTCGCGGGGCTGTTCTACCAGCGCCAGAGCAACCTGATCCATCAGGACTATCGGGTCGCAAACCTCGCGCCCGATCTTTCGGTCAACGGCCTGCCGGGCACGTTGTGGCTGACGCAACAGCACCGCGTCGACAAGGATTATGCCGCGTTCGGCGAAGCGAGCTTCGACATCCTGCCGAACTTGACGCTCACGGCGGGTGGCCGTGGCTTTATCTATGACAACAGCCTGATCGGCTTCTTCGGCTTCGGCCGCAATCCCGCCTTCTTCCAGGGCGCGGCGAACAACCCGCCGCCCAACGCGGCGGGCAGCACGCGCACCGGCGTCGCCGGCTGCTTCACGACCGAAGGACTGCGGCTTCGCGACGCGCAACTCGCGGGCGCGGGAACGACCCTGCTCCCGCCGGCGGTCGCGGGCGGGCCTTGCACCGACCTTGCCACCTTCGTGATCGGACAGGGGTCGAACCCGTCAAGGCGACAGGCCAAGGCTTCACGCATCGCCTCAATCTGACGTGGAAGCCGACTCACGATCTGCTGTTTTACGCGACTTGGTCGCGCGGCTTCCGGCCAGGCGGGATTAACCGGCGCGGCACCGTGCCGCCTTATGCCGCCGACTTCCTCACCAATTACGAGGTTGGCTACAAGACGACGTGGCTCGACGGCGCGCTGCGCTTCAACGGCGCGTTGTTCCAGCAGGAATGGAAGCACTTCCAGTTCGCGTTCCTCGGCCAGAACAGCTTCACCGAAATCCACAATGGCCCCAACGCGCGCATTCGCGGCATAGAGGCGGACATTAACTTGACGCCGTTGCAAGGTCTCTCGCTGAACGCGGCAGCCACTTACCTTGACGCGAAAACGCGGCAGAATCTGTGCGCGATCGACGACCCGACTTTCACGTGCGCGGACATCGGCGACGGCAACATGATCGCTGCGCCCAAAGGCACGCGGCTGCCGATCACGCCCCGGATCAAGGCGAACGCGACCGCGCGCTATACTTTCCCGATCGGCGCTGCAACCAACGCGCACCTTCAGGGCGTTGTCGTTCACCAGAGTTCGGCGGCGTCCGACATTCGCATCGCCGCGGTGCAGACGGGAACGGGCGCGATCTACAGCCCGGCCGACCAGCTCGGCCGGTTGCCCGCCTATACGACGGCGGACTTCGCGGCGGGAATCGAGTTCGGCAATTTCTCGATCGAGGGCTTCGTCGACAACGCCTTCGACGAACGCGCGGAGATCACGCGCTTCGCCGAGTGCGGGTCGTGCCTCAGGACCTATATCGTGCCGGTCCGGCCCCGCACCTTCGGCATCAGGGCGGGCGCGAAGTTCTAGAGCCGCCCACCTCCCGCCCCTTCGGCGTGTGGACGGCGACGGCGCTCGTCGTCGGCGGGATGATCGGCGCGGGCATCTTCGTTCTTCCCGGACAGCTCGCGCCGTTCGGCTGGACCGGCGTCGCCGCATGGGGCGCGGCGATCGGTGGCGCCATGCTGCTCGCCTATGTTCTGACACAGCTGGCGGCGGCGAAGCCGGCCGCGACAGGCGGAATAGCCATTGTCGGCGAAGCGCTCGGTCCGCTGCCCGGACTGCTCGTCGGCTGGAGCTACTGGGTCGGCGTCTGTTCGGCCAACGCGATTATCGCGTTGACCGCGGTCCGATACGGCGCGGCGTTTGTCCCCGCGCTGACCGCCACGCCGCTCGCGACCGCCCTTGGTGCGACGACGCTAATCTGGGCGCTGACGGCGCTCAACCTTGGCGGAGCCAAGGATGCGGGCCGCTTTCAGGTGCTGACAACGCTGCTCAAGCTGCTGCCCCTCGT